>DATLHO010000228.1:0-1618 GCA_035539855.1 Kapaibacterium sp. (SeqCode)
TCGGGACACTGGCGAGGGACTCCGCGCTCAGCCAGCCTTCGATCGCGATCGCCAGCATCATCGGAGCCGCAGGCACCGATCCGCCGAGCGTCGGAACGTCGACGGCGGCGCGTCGCGGTGTCGCGGCGTCGCGGCAACAGAGCGTCGCGAGTGGGATGGCCGCGCCGACGCGCGGCATCGCCTGAAAGCGCGCAACGACCGGACGGTCTTTCGACCGGCCGGCCTTCGAGCACCCCTTGCAGCCGTGCGGCTTCGCGGCGGGCGCATCGGTTGCGGTGATCGCGCGCGCGGCTTCGCCACATGTTCGCGACTCGGCCGAATTCGGCGCGAGCAGCGACGCAAGCAGCGACAGTCCGAGTGCGAGCGATATCAGACGTCTGGTGATCACGATCCGGCAAAGGTACAGCCCGGCCGATACGACGGCAAGCGTGGTTCCGCTCGGATCACCGCGCAATCGGCGGGCCGCCTTCGTCGTCAGTTGGCCGGCTCGACGACGAGCGTGCCGGTGACCATCTCCATCCCGCACGTGAATTCGTACGAACCGGGCTTCGTCGGCGTGAATTCCACCGGAGTCTCCTTCCCCTTCGGGAGCGTCAGCTTCGACACGCCGAGGGACGGGATCTGAACCTGCGACACGCACGCGGACGATGAGAACTGCTCGAAGACCAGCCGCACCGGCACGTCCTCTCGAACGACGATCCGCGAGGGCGTGTATCCGCCGCCGGTGACGGCGACCTTCACGACCTGCACGCCGTCGACGATCGACGGACGCGCGACCTCGTCGGCCTGCGCCGTGTTCGACTTCCCATGTCCCGAATGCGATTCTCCATCACCGTTTCCGCCGCAGCCGTGTTGTGCGCGGACGGTGATCGAGCCCCCGACGAGCATCACACTGACGGCGACCAGCGTCACCTGCAACGAGCGCTTGAAGTTCTTCATTGAGATTCACTGTTGGTTTGAGGCGCGCCACGATCGCCGGCGCCGCAATTGGCATCGGCGATCGTGCGATTGATCTCTGACGCGAGCTACTCCAGCGTCGGAAGGGCGCTGTCGGCGGTGCCGGCATCCGGATTCGCGGGCATCTTCTTGCAGCACTTCATCTTCTCACCGCACATCATCTCGCCCATGCTCCCCATGTCGCCCGACCCGTGATTCATCATCGTGTCGCCCTTGCTCGCCTTCATCTTGCAGCACTTCGACATGTCGACCTTGCCGTCCTTCTTCTCCTTGTGAGCGGGACACGCTGCGGGATCGCACATGTCGGTCATGGACTCACAGCACGCCATCGTCATCTCGTCCGAGCTCGAGCCCATGCCCATACCGCCACGACCATGGTGCGTGCCGTGTTGAGCCAGTGCTGCGCTGCCGCCGGCGAGTCCGATCGCAAGGGCCGCAATGATTCCAAGAAGTCTCATCGTGATGCTCCAATTGAATGTGATCGAGGCGGCGCCGGTCGTTCCGGCGCGCCGCAAACGAGTACGGAGCACGGCATCGCCACGCACCAGGGCATGGCGATGCCGCGCAATTCCAGAAGGGTTCTAGATCAGGAAGGAAGAGACGTGGAGATACGTTCGTTGTCGCTCGGCGGCGATGACGTCGGGCTGCGCCTCGATGCGGC
>DATLHO010000229.1:0-17125 GCA_035539855.1 Kapaibacterium sp. (SeqCode)
CCTGCCGTCGGGTCTGTACTACTACACGCTGCAGTCAGGCCACTGGTCGGAGACCAGGAGCATGATGGTGGCGAAGTAGCTGAACCTCACCCCCCTAGCCCCCCTCTCCGAATACGGAGAGGGGGGAGGTGGAGGAGGTACTGCGATCGATCGAAACGCCGCCCGCCCTGTTCCCCCCTCTCCGTATTCGGAGAGGGGGGCTAGGGGGGTGAGGTTCAGCTACTTCGCCACCATCATGCTCCTGGTCTCCGACCAGTGGCCTGACTGCAGCGTGTAGTAGTACAGACCCGACGGCAGGTTCGTCACGTCGAGCGTCATCTCGTAGGTGCCCGGCTGCTGGTACTCGTTGAGGAGCACCTGCACGAGCCGCCCGGAGGCGTCGGTCAGCAGGATCTTCGTCGGTCCGTCGAGGCCCAGCGAGTAGGTGATCTTCGTCGTCGGGTTGAACGGATTCGGCGAGTTCTGGCGCAGCGCGTACGTCGTGCTCGTCAGCTCGATCAGGCGGACGCTGAGTCCGCAGATCGGCACGACGTCGATGGTCGCCGGCAGGGTCGTGAACGTGAGGCACTCCTTCTGATCCTGCGTGATCGTCGCGGAAATCGTCCGCTGCAGGCTCTCGTGGAAGTAGACCGAGAACGGAATCGTGAACAGGTCGCCCGTCGCCGAGAACGGCGTCGGCGAGGTCACGTCGACGACGAGCGTTCCCGGCGTCGTGATCGCCCGCGGAACCACCGTCGAGGACGCATAGGTGCCGCCCGCGCTGGCGATCTTCGTGATGTCCGGAGCGGTCAATGCCGGATCGTAGGTCAGCGTCACGACGAGGCTCGTCACCGGGATCGCCGTGTTGATCGCCTCGTCGATGCGCACCGTCGCGATGTAGTCCTTGCCGAGCTCGGCACGGCCCGCCGGCCCGGTGGCCGTCAGCACCACCCTCGCATCGACGTCCTGCTGAACGCTCGCTCCCTGTACCGGAAGCTGCATCACCGGAGACTGGTTGACCGAGTTGTTGGTCACGTTGAGGAAACCGTTGAAGACGCCGTTGCCGCCCGAGGCGAACGTGATCGGCACCATCAGCTTCTCTCCCGGCGCCAGCGTGATCGGGAAGGTCATCGTCGGGATCGAGAAGTTCGTCGGCAGGCTCACCAGCGCAATGTCGCTGATGATCAGGTCGACGAGTCCGGTGTTCTCGATCTCTGCTTCGATCGTCGGGCTCTCGGCGCAGAGCACGCCGAAGCTGACGCCTTCGCCGGCGATCAGCGGATCCTTGCCGACGCCGACACCCGTCCACAGCGAGACGGCGTCGACGTTGTCGCCGGTCGCGGTCACCGCGCGGAGTCGTGCGGTGCGCGGTCCCGGCTGGGTCGCGCTGAACGTGCCGACGATGTCGATGACCTCCTGGAAGCCGTTGGCACGCCTGAGCGTGACCTGACCCGGATCGACGAACGAGAAGTCCGTCACGTCACCGGTCAGCTCCCAGCGCACGATCGTCACCTGGTCGATCGTGTCGGGGATCGCCACGTCGGTCAGACGGAACGGCACCTGCCGGCTCACGGGCGTCGCGCCCACATCCATCGTTCCGTAATCCATGTCGATCGTCACGAGCGACGGCACGGTGCCGAAGCCCTTGAGTGTCGCCACGACGGGCTCGCTCTGCTGCGGATCGTGCGGGAAGGTGATCGTCATCAGGCGATCGCCCGTACGCGTCGGATTGAAGCTGACCGGCACGTCGATCGACTGGTTCGGCTGCAGTGTCCTGTTGGTCACGCCCGACTCGTCGACGGTGAAGTCACCCTGGTCGCCGTTGAGCACCAGCGGCGTGCGCAGCGTGACGTTGGCGGTGCCGACGTTGGTCAGCGTCACCGTGCTGTCGAACGGTCCGCTCTGCACGCGGCGGCGACCCCAGTCGACGCTCGTGACGATGAGCGAGCCCTGGATGCCGCGGCCCCTGAGGACGCCCGTCGAGTCGTTGGCCGGATTCGCCGGCGCGTTGTGCGAGAAGACGATCGAGTCGACATACGCCTGGACGGCTGCCGGCTTGAAGGCCACGACGAGCACCTTCGCCTCACCCGCGACGAGGTCGAACGGGAACGCCGGCAGGCCGTTCGGCAGGGTGAAGGTCACCTTGTCGTTGATGTCCTGCGCGACGCCGGTGACCGTGAGCACGCCGCCGTCGGTCGAGATGTTCCGGATCTCGATCTGGTCGACGCTCGGCGGCGCCGTGATCGGCCAGGAGCCGAAGTCGTGGTCGGTCACCTCGATGATCGGCGTGCCGACCGTCGCGTTGACCTCCGAGTACCAGCGGAAGCCGCACTCGTCCTCGAGTCCGAGCGAATCGAAATGCCGTCCGGCGACCGTCGCGTCGAAGCGGATCGTCACGTCCTTGCGCGCGCCCGGCGTTCCGACCGAATCGAGCGTGAAGCTCGTCGTCGGGTCGATGAGCGTGAAGCCGACGTTGGTCTTCTGCAGGCGGATCGCCTTGATCTCGACCTGGCGCTTCGAGCGGTTCTCGAGCGTCACCGTCTTCGTCAGGCTCGTGCCGGTGAAGAAGTTCCCGAACGGCTGCGGAGTCGGCAGCACGGCGATGTCGATCGCGGTGTAGTCCACCGTGTCGTAGGTGACGTTGCCGGCCTTGTCGTAGATGCGCACGATCGCGCGCGCATCCTTCGTGCGATCGGTGACCGTCAGGCGATAGGACCCGGCGGGCGAAACGCCCTCCTCGAACGGCTCGACGTCGATCTGGTAGTTGAAGCTCTCGGGCGTCGGGAGCAGGTCGATCGACGAAAGATTCGAGCGGATCGGCGGCTCCGGCAGATCGAGCACCGTCGCGGCGACGTTTCCGCTGCAGTCGACGGTCTTGTCGACGATGGGCGGATCCTTGTCCTCGCTACGGATCTCCGAGAGTGCGGCCGACAGCGGATAGCCGTAGGAGTCGTAGCTGTCGAAGCCGTAGACGTACGCGGCGAACGGCAGCGGGCCGCGCATCTTGTACGCACCGGCCGGGAGGTCGAACGTGACGCCGACGTAGCGGCGGCCGTTGATCGTCGAGGCGAAGCTCCGGACCGCGCGCGCGATCTTCTGCGAGAGGTTCTCCCAGTTCTCCGAGCCGGTTTTCGAGATCTCGATCGACGTATAGCCGGCGGAGTCGGCCACCACCGTCATGTAGTTCTCGCGGAAGTCGCCCGCCTTCGGCGTCGTGAAGACGATCTGCGTCTGGTACTGCTCGACGGGCGTCAGCACCATGTAGAACGGATCGCTCAACACGCCGTCGTAGTTCTGCGAGTTGTTGTACTGCGCGATCATGATCGGCTTGTTCGACGAGAACTCGAGAATCTCGCGCGTCGGCGGCAGATACTCGATCCAGCCGTAGCCCTCGGGTCCGCCACGGCGAACGAGGTTGAACTTCTGAACGCCGTTGATGTAGATGTCGGTCCCGTCCTCGGAGGCGAAGATCCTGAAGAGATCTCCCTTGAGGCGGGTCGCGAACGGCACCGAGTGATAGACCGTGCCCCACGTGCTGATCGGGAAGAGCATCTCCTCGATGTGATCGCAGGCGGGATAGCGCTGGTCGGGCAGGTAGGTGCAGTTCTGGCCGGCAGTGACCGCGACCGGCTTCGACGCCGAGATGACGGCGCCGGTGAGGTCGCCGCCCGGTCCGTAGCTCATCGAGGAGAACACGTCGCCCTTGTTGAGGGACATCGAGTAGATCTCTCCCTCACGATGGTTCGGCGTCGCCATCGGCGTCTCGATCGTGACGTTCGTGTTGTCGAACGCCGCGGTCACGACGAACTGTGATGGGAGAATGTCGCGGAAGAATCCACCCGTCAGATAGTCCCTGGCCGCGGCAACGACGTAGTCGGTGCCGAGCGCGTTGACCGGGAGGATGAGCATGCCGTCGCTCGTGTAGCTCGTACGGTTCATGCCGTAGAGCACGATCGGCTCGTCGGCGATGACGCGAACTGCGTGCTTGCGGTAGATCTGATCAGGGGGGACCGGATCGTACGTGCTGCGGCTGAGCGCCTGCGCCTCGAACTTCGTCAGGTCGAACGAGATGATGTCGTTCGCGATCGTGTAGACGGTCTTCTTCAGCACCGTGCCGGTATAGATCTGCACGCGCGTGCGAACCGGAGAGGTGATGTACAGTCGGATGTACTGCGCACGCGCGTTCGGATCCTCGTAGTTGGTCGGGAAGGAGAACACGAACTCCTTGCCGAGATTCGAGGGGCCGTAGGGAACGGGGAACTTCCCGTCGCCGGCCGACTGAGCACGCGCAACGCCCGTGACGGCCACGAGCATCAGCAGTAAGTGTAGTACGTAACGGAGCGTTGGCTTCATGGACAAAGCCTCCCTGGAAAGATTATGTCGAACACGATGATGGTAGAGCCGTTATCAGTCCGCTCGCAGTGCGAGCGCTCGAAACGCGTCACGCGGGGTGAGTAGGATGCTTCGTCGACCGGTGGAAGTGGCCGAGCGCCCGCCCACGGTCGCTCACCACGGATGTACCGAATCGGATATTACTCGTTTGTAAGACTTTACGAAACGAAAACCGTCACGGCGACACGCTTCTGCCCCCGGTAGATCTACGGGGGTATCGGTCCGGCCGATTGGTGGCCGGAGGGACCCGGCATCGGACGGGAGGTTACAGCGTGTCGACGGCCGCCGCGTCGTCGACCAGGACGCCGTCGCGCATGTGCAGGATCCGGTCGGCCCGCTCGGCGAGCGCCGCGTTGTGGGTCACGATGATGAAGGTCTGTCCCTCGCGCCGGCTGATCTCCCACAGAAGCGAGTGAAGCCGCTCTCCGGTCTCCGAATCGAGGTTTCCCGACGGCTCGTCGGCCAGGATCAGGCGCGGCTGCGGCACCAGGGCACGCGCGACGGCGACGCGCTGCTGCTCGCCGCCGGAGAGCTCGGCCGGCTTGTGCTCGGCGCGCTCGGCGACCCCGACCAGCTCCAGATAGCGCCGCGCCTCGGCCAGGGCGTCGCGGCGGCCGACGCCGCGGATCATCAGCGGCATCGCCACGTTCTCGACCGCGGTGAACTCGGGCAGCAGATGGTGGAACTGAAAGACGAACCCGACCGACCGGTTCCGGAAGTCGGCCAGGGCGGCGGTCGACACGTCATCGAGGCGCCGTCCATCGATCTGAACCTCGCCGGACGTCGCGCGATCGAGTCCGCCGATGATGTGCAGCAGCGTGCTCTTGCCCGCGCCCGAGCGCCCGACGATCGCGACGATCTCGCCGGCGCGGACCTCGACCGTGACGCCCCGCAGCACGCGCAGGGCCTTGCCCTCGAGCTCGTAGTCCTTCGTCACCTCTCGCAGCCGCACGATCGGCCCGCTCTGCTGATTCGTCTGGTCGGTCATGGCCGCAAGATAGCGGCGCGCGGGGCACGACGGGAGGTGTGAGTCGACGTAGCGGACGGTTCCGATGACCTCAGCGTCGGTGGCCCGCTACCGGAACCGGAGCGGGCCACCCTTCGCTTTGCCAAATGCAACAGGCCTACGGCACGACGAGTACCTTGACTGCGCCCGTCACCGTGCCGGATAGCACATGGACGAGATACGTACCGGGCGCCAGGCCCTCCGTATCGAGATCGAGCGCGTATCGGCCCGGCGTCATCCATTCATCGACCAGGACCGCCGTGTTTCGGCCGCTGTAGTCAGTCAGAATCACACGGACGCGCCCGGCCTCCTGGATCGTGAAGCGGGCTTCCGTCGTGTTCGTCGCGGGGTTCGGCTGGGCCGTCACCCGCATGTTCGTCGCGACAATCGGCCGGGGCCGTCGCAGCTTGAACGCGCCCGACGAATCCTCGACGAACATCACCAGTTCCGCCACCGGATAGCGGGAGTCGCCCGTCCATTGCGAGACGACGAGGGCCGAGGTATCGACCCGGACCCGAATGAAGTACGTGCCGGAAACCAGGTCGAGATCCGCCGTCAACATCGCCTGCCGCGTGGGGCTCGCCGGCGAGACCGTGAAGGAGTCGAGCTCGTGGATAACCGCCCCCGTGGCGGAGTCGACGAGCTCGGCGACGTACGTCATCGACGATGCCGCGTGTCCGGTCGTGTCGCCGTCGAACTGGGCGGCGATGGCCAGGGCGATCGTCGTGCTGTCCGATGCGCTGAAGTACTTCGTCCTCAGCAGGCTTCGAGCGTCGGTGAGGTCGTTGATGACCCGGAGGCTCGTGTCCCGGCTCACAAGTCCGATCGGCGCCGCCTCGGTGGCGTCGGCCCGCCACGCATCGATCAGGATGAGAGAGTAGCCCGCGCTTGACGAGTCGTCGATGCGCATCGCTAGCTGCCGGCCATCGGCGAGATACCCTGCCGGCCTGGTCCGTCCCAGATAGTACTCCCGTGTCGTCCGTAATTTCCGTGTGGCGGCCTGGCCAACCTCGTAGAGTACCGCGTGCCGCGTCCGCTGCGAATCGGGTGTCTCCGAGTTGCTCAGATAGCGACCTCCGTAGGTGTACGGTCGCCAGTCGATATCCACGTCCGCCCACTGCACCGAGGCCTCCGCCATGAGCGTGGTGTCTCCGTACTTGCCGGCGTAGTTATGCGCGACCGTCGCCCGCCCCTTTCGAATATCGGCCGAGTCGCCGTAGGTCAGGCTGGCGATGTTCGGATAGGTCGAGTGTAGTGCGCCTTTCCTGGTCACCAACGCGACTTCGCCCCAGAGCTCCGGTTTCGGTCGAATGATGTCCGGAGGATTCAGGCTCGGCGAGCGCGTTTCGGTGAAGATGCTGCGTACACGGACGTAGAACACCGACACCGGCCAGATCGAGCTCTCCTCCTCCCACACGACCTGATCCTGGACGTGCTTCCACCATGACTGATGCTGCGTCGTCGAAGGATGCCGATGCAGGCCCGCCCGCGAATTGACGACGGCAAACGACGAGTCGAGCGCCTCGAGCGTATCGGCCGTCGGCGTCACCGTATGCAGCAGTCGCTTGACGCAGATATCGCTCGACGTCGGCGCGTTGACCGGTCCCGTCCTGGCCTGCTCCCACACCACCGCGACGTTGCTGTCGCGCGAGAGGATGTGGGCGAAGGTGGGCACCGACGGATACTTGCCCGGCCGGCCGAAGCGAGCCGTCTGCGCGGCGCTCACGTGGATCGTATCGGTGTACACGGCTGGTGATCTCCACCACTCCGCGATCGTCATGGGATCGCGTATCACGCGGGCGACGGCCTTGATGCCCACGAGCGAGTCCGACCACGCGATGATGTCGGCGCCGTCGGTTCGCGAGATGACCGGTGTGCCCCACTCGTTCTCGGGCCGCCCCTGGATCGCGCTGTCGACGACCTCGACCGGCATGTCCATCATAGCGTGCTCCGTTCCGTCGGGCGACCAGATGGTCCGAAGCAGCACCTGCCGCGCAGCGTAGTTGATCGGCACCCGGTGCGCCGTCCAGACGACGGTCACCATCGTTCCAGGCAGAGATCCTGCGCCGACCGGGGAGCGTCGTATCGTCAGCGAGGGGTGACGATTCGAGACGATCGAGTCGTTGATGTCGTTCGTGCGTGAGAGCGCGTAACCGCTGAAACCCACCGCCCAGATGACATCGTCCGGCTCCCAGAGTATCGTCTCGTTCGAATCCGACATCGGCACCGACCGACGGTAGCACACCGAATCGATGCGGCTCGAGTCGGTCCCCATCATGTAGACGCTGTGATAGCGACGCTGGTCCGGATCCCAGACGATCTTCCGTTGACAGGAGAAGGGCAGGCGCCCGGCCACCAGGCTCGTATCCGGCAGCGCGTAAGTGATGCGCAGCAACGCCGCGCCGCCTGCTCGAAGGGTCAGTCGGATCGAGCTGTCGGCGTGGACGACAGTATCGAGGGCCGGCCTTTCCCCGCTTGCAAGAGGCAGCGGAGTCACGTCCGCGCCCATCTCGCGCACCCGCACGAAATTGAACTGCTCGAAGTTCAAGAGGTTCAGCTTCAGCGTGATCGTCCGCATCTCCGCGAGCGTGTCCATGAGCCGTCCGCGTGCGCTGTCGGCCGGGACATCCGATGGGCGCTCGAATGCGCGGCGGTTGACGACCATCGCCCAGTTCGTGTCGAACAGCCGGCTCGAAGTCGAGTTCTGTCGGTAGAACAGACCGAGCTCGACGTATGTCCGCGTGAGCGAATCGGCGATGAGAGTGTCATGACGATTCGCGCCAGTCCCGATCCAGTCCCGCCTGTACGAGCGGACGTCGGTGATGATCTCGTCGCTCGGGAGCGGCCGATGACCGACCGAGCGGTAGTACACGCTGTCCCACTGGTCAGGCGACACGACGCGGTACTTGTATCTCTTGATCGCGTACGGTTGGGGCACCGAGTGGTGGATGCTGTAGGCGTCGCGCCAGTTGAGCTTCATCAGCAGCGGACCGATGCTGTCCTTCAGCCAACGGTTGTACTGCTTCGTCTCCCTCGACCGATTGCCCCAGCCGGTGTAGAGATTGAGGATGTTGTAGCCACTGGTGTCGCCGTACCAGCCGCCCGCATCGGCCTGTTTGAAGCGGATCGAGGAGACCTTGTTCTGCGAGGTGTCGCTCGTGAGCGTTCCGTTGCTCCCCCAGTCGATGGCAACGCCTTCTCGCAAACTGTCGCGATCCACTTGAATCGGCCCGAGCACGTTCGTTTGCGCATCAAGCACCTGGTAATGGACGCCCTTGTTGCCGTACGCCAGAGCCGTGTTCAAAATCGCTCTCTGCTCGCTGGCCTCTGGAATGTGCCCGACGACAGTGTCGAGACGTCGATGCGTGACGTTGTCGCTTCCCATGGAATCGCGAATGTCGAACCCGACCGGCGCGATGTTGAAGTAGATGAACATGTTCCGACGGCGATAGTCACGCGCCACCTGCGCCGCGCGCGACATTTTCCACAAAAGCGTCGGGAACGGCACGTCGGCGCCGACCGGGACGTACTGACCGAGCGCGATGCGCTGGAGCATCACCTCGTAGTTCTCGAGGTTCGCCAGCCGCGTCGCGGGCGTGCTGATGTCGAGTGAGTCGAGGGGGATCGACGTATTGCCCTGGCCGTAGTCGGCGGTGTCGGCCGTGAAGTGCCCGCCGTTATGCTCGATGAGGCTCGGCACGTTGTTATGGGACGCCCCATACGGATCCCGCATCCAGGTCGACGTGCTCATGCCGCCCTCGCTCGAGACGAAGTCCATGTCGTAGTGCCGATGAAGCGACTCCGGGAATCCCTCTTCGATCCAGCCGGGGAGCGAATCCGCGCCGATCGTCGGTGCCGGAGTGAACTGCGTCGAGTTGACGCCGGCGTTCATCCATTCACGAATCCACTTGTAAACCCTGGCGGTGGTGGCCGCCTGAATGGCCGGCTCCTCGCCCGCAAGGCTCAACGCGATCACCGAAGGCAGACGGGTGTCGCCCGTTGCGCGATAGACCCATCTCTTCGGCCCGCTGGCGGATGACATCGCGAAACGTGGCGTCTTCGGTCAGAACCAGATGTGCGATCGAATCGCGAATCGCCAGGCTGTGCAGCGCGACTTTCTCGGCACCTGTCCAGAAGACCTTGATGTTGAAGCTCTGGCTGCTGTTGCCGGGAAACGTCGGACCTGTTTGATTATCCAGACACCGGCGGGGGTTGAAGGGGTGATTGACCTCGCGGTACCGCTTCCAATTGTCGGCGTCGGTGGTATCCGACGGAAGGAACTGCTGTCGTGTCACGCTGAACGAATCGATCAGCACCGAGTCGTTGGTTGTCATCGTTGTCGGTGTTCCGCCGGTGGCAGCCATCACGTGTGCCCCCCGTGGCCGCTCGTACCAGATCTCGACGCGCAGGATGGTCGCCGTCGGAGCCGTCGCCCCTCCACTATACAGGTGCCCCCTGATGTTGACATGGTACTCGTCGTCGTTGCGGCTGTGCTGACGTCGGAAGTAGTAGTCCGAGTTTTGGATCGTCGTGTCATATCGTTGCTTCCACGACCCGTCGTTGTACCATTCCCACCTGTTCGTCTGCCACGGGGCCCAGTTGAACGACGGCCGCTCAGCGATCAATTGTCCCGCGCTGGTGTTGGAGACGTCGTAAACCTGCTCGCGAGCGTCGACGTTTCGGTCCGCCTTCTCGATGCCGTTGATGAAGTCCTCACCCCCCGACCGACTTGCGAAGGCTGAGGGCTCTTCACGGTATCGGATGCTGTCGGTGAAGTAGAAATGCGCTTCGGCGCCGTAACCCGATTCGTCGATGATCTCCGAGCCGCTGAGGACGAGGCGCTGCTCCGACGTCCGGAGCGTCGACGCGTCGAGCTGCACATCGCTGAATCCCCAGTTCATCGGACGCCGCAGGACATTCACGCCCATCTCGCGCGCCCACAGCCAGATCTTGTCGTTATGCGCGTTCGTGTCGTCCGATCCCCGAATCGTCATCGTCCGATTGGCGAGCGACGGATTGGTGATGTTGAAGGCCGACGGATGAAAGACCTTGCACCATCCGCCGATGAAGAACTCGTCGTCGCCGACGCCGAACATCGGACGGATCGGCTCGAGTGTGTCGAGGGGCTGCGCCATGGTTGTGACGGGCAGCGCGAAGAGCAGCAGGACGAACCAGCGAGGCCAGTTCATTCCGCCGAAACAGCAGGGTGAGGACGGTTGCATTGGCAACCCCGATTGAAGAATGTCACGCTCGTCGTCGCCGTGGGGTCGCGAGACTGTCGGCGAGCGTCATGCGGTGCAAGTCGAGGCGACACTGCAGGTTCTATCGTTTGACGAACGACGCCGTTCCAAGCGGCCGTCCGTCGTCATCGAGTACGCGGAGCACATAGGCGCCCGGTGGCGCATCGCCGCATCGCCAAAGCGCCGAGCCGACATACGGATCGACCGCACCGCGGGCGACAAGCTCGCCACCGATGTCGAAGATCTCGAAGCGCGCGGGCATTCGCTCGAGGTCGCCGCGCCATGCGATGTTCAGTTCGTCAGCGACCGGCATCGGCCAGATGAACACCGATCGCGGACGCTCGCCGGTGACCACCTCGCGCACACCCATCGACGGATCGTCGACCGGAATGTAGGGGCCGCCGGCGAGAATGATGACTGCACCGCGATCGGTGTCGTCGTAGTATCGGGGGTTGCCGCCGAGGAAATCCGACCACCCATCCCCATTGACGTCCCCGGCGGGCATGTTCTTCGACCCGCTTGGGCTTTCGAAGAATCCATAGTCGGATTCGTAAAACACCGCATCGTATGTCGCGTCGGGTCCACTCGGCCCACCGGAAAACGCGCGAAGCTGACCGCCTTTGGCGGCCTCGTATGCCACGGTACCGACCATGTCGTAGCGACCGGAGCGGTTGTTCATTGGTCCGAAGTGCTGATGACCATACCCCGGGTATTCAAAGAGCTTGATGTCGGCGTCCGGCACGTCGAATGCTCTGCCCCGTGCGCTCTTGCCGCTGGCACTGTGAAAGACATGCTGACCGGTAAGTATATCGGTGGCACCGTCGCCGTCAACGTTGACCGCGCGCCACGAGACATACTCGATGTTGACGGAGCGATCTGGGAGTGCGGCTTCCTCAGGAATCGCGCCATCGCCGAACCAAAACATCAGATGGTTCCCTCCGCTCCTCGTCGGTATCTGAAGCATCCCGATATCGACGTGACCGTCGCCGTCGAAATCCCCGACGCCGCCAATCGGCGAGTAGCCATATTCCGCGATTGTTTCACGCAAAACGGTCGTCGGCGTGTCGAGTTGGAAGTTCGGGCCTCCCTGGTAGATCCATACTTGCGAGTGCCGCGGCGTCGGTGCTCCAATGATAAACCCGATGAACACGATCAGCTCATCGGCGCCATCGTTATTGAGGTCGGCGACGGTGAAGTCGTCGAGATTTCCGCGCACGCCGGGCGAATCAGCCCGCGTGCCTCTTGGCCAGATCATCGTCGGCGTGGTGGCAATCCGCCCTGAATCGATCGGGTAGAGTTCAAGCTCGAGGCCCCTGCCAACGAGCATCAGGAACCGGCGACCGTCGCCGAAGAAATCCGGATTCGACGACGTGCCTCGCCAGGCGTGGGGACCCGAAAGCCGCCACTCTTCATCGAGCCGCAGCCCGGCGCTGTCGCCACGATACAGTCGTATTTCCTTCGGAACATCCGTTCCGATCAGCACCTCGTCTCGGCCATCTCCGTCGATGTCGGGAATCGCCGCAAGGTCCGTCCCGATCCCGGTGCCCGGCTCGGTGCTCGTACGCGCCCACAGCAGGCGCAGCTTGACCGCGGCAGGGTTGGCGAGAATCTCGCCGACCTGCGCACTGGCCGGCGCGATGGCGAGGAGCGCGACGAGTGCGAGCACCGCGACGGCCGACAATCTGCCGGCGACAAACCGGCTTCGGCGCCACGCAGTCATTCGGCGTTTCTCTGAAGTATCGCCTCGCATTGTCCGGTCCTCAAGAGATCGTTGGATTGCGTAGGGGAGAATTGACCACGGGCATCACGATACCTCACGATATCGTGACATGGCGCCGGGACGGTCATCGCGGGCGCGTTGACGGTACACTTCAGCGTGATTGTTCGTCGGGCGGGTCGGAGGTGATAGCTGGGGTGCTACGCCTGGGCACGCTTGGGCGGCGAACACATCGAGAGGTGCTTCGAATGATGTTCCGCACGAGATCCATGTCGGTACTCTCGGAGAGTCGACCGCCGCCATGAGACGGTCCGGTAACCGACAAGGGAAAAGATATGGCAAATCGTGTCGGGCAAGTATGACGCCCGTCAGGTTTTTCGGTCACCGTTTCGACAGTATGTGGCGGTTCTACCGCGCGACGACGAGCGTGCGAACCGACGACGCGCCGGCCGCCGAGAGGCGCACCAGATAGGCGCCGGCGGCGAGGCCGTCGAGGTCGATGCGCGTCGAGACCGCGCCGGCCGGCTCGGTCCACGAGCGCACGGACGCGCCATCGGTGCTCGTGAGCGTGAACTCCGCCGCGCGTCCGCCCGCGCGATAACGTACGAGCGCCGACGCGTCGCCTGCCGGATTCGGTGTCATTGACTCGATCGAGACGGTGATCGCGTGATACTCGATCGGAGCCGTTGCCGGTCCCTCGTAGATCACGGTGTCGTAGGCAACGTTGCCGGCCTTGTCCGAGGCAACGACGACCGCGCGCGCCGGCCGCGTCGGGTCGATCGGCGTCAGCTCGAACGTCGCGCCCCTCGAGATGCCGGCGTCGAGCGGCCCGACCACGAGCCGGTAGTTCGAGCTCTCCTCCGGACGCAGCTCCACGAGCGCGAGATTTGTCCGCACGGCGGCGTCGTCGGGACCGTCGGTTGCCGTGCCGGTGGCGCGGCCGCCGGCGCCGAGCGCCGCGGCGATGTCGGGCTCCTCGTCATCGGCCGAGCCCAGCCAGCCCGCGCTGACGCTCATCGGATAGCCGTACGAGTCGTAGCTGTCGGAGCCGTAGAGGTAGCCGGCGAAGGGATGCAGACCGCGGATCTTGTAGCTGCCGGGCGCAATGTCCGACGTGACGCCGACATAGCGCCGGCCGTTGACCGTCGACGTGAAGCTCCTGATCGGACGCGCGAGCTTCTGAGAGAGATTCTCCCACGTCTCCGTGCCCGTCGTCGCGATCTCCATCGAGCTCCAACCGGCCGAGTCGGACACGATCGTCATGTAGTTCTCCCTGAAGTCGCCGGCCTTCGGCGTCGCGATGATCGTGCGCGTCTGGTACTGCTCGACCGGCGTCAGCACGACGTAGAAGGGATCGCTGACGACGCCGTCGTAGTTCTGCGAGTTGTTGTATTGAGCCACCATGATCGGCTTGTTCGAGGTGAACTCCAGGTGCATGCGATCCGGCGGCAGATACTCGGCCCACCCCGTCCCCTCGGCTCCGCCTCGCTGCGTCAGGTTGAACCGCAGCTGCCCGTTGATGTAGATCTCGGTCTCCGGCTCGGCGGCGAAGATCCGAAAGAGGTCGCCCTTGAGCCGGGTTGCGAAGGGCACCGCATGATAGACCTTCCCCCAGCTCTCGACCGGCAGCATCATCTCGGCCAGGTGATCGCACGCGGGGTAGCGCTGATCCGGGAGGTACGCACAGTTCTGTCCCGCCATCACCGCCACCGGCTTCGTCGCCGCGATTACTGCTCCGCTGAGATCCCCACCCGGACCGAAGCTCATCGACGAGAAGACATCGCCCTTGTCGAGGGTGATCGAATGGGTCTCGCCCGCCCTGTGGTTCGGCGTATCGAACGGCGTCGTGATCGTCACCATCGTCGAGTCGAACGCGGCCGCGACGAGAAACTGGGACGGGAGCTTGTCGGGGAAAAACCCCCCGGTCAGGTAGTCGCGAGCCGACGCGACGACGTACTGATTGCCGAGCGCGCTGATCGGCAGGATCAGCATCCCGTCGGTCGTGTAGCTCGTGCGGTTCATTCCCGTGAGACTGATCGGATCGTCGGCGACCACGCGCACGGCCTTGTTGCGGTAGATCGCGTCCGGTGGGATGTCCGCGCGCGTGTCGCGGGTGAGCGCCTGCGCCTCGAACTTCGTCAGGTCGAACGTGGTGATCGACGCCGCTTCGACGCTCACCGCATTCTTGAGCGTCGGGCCGACGTAGATCCGGACCGTCGTCCTGGTCGTCGCCGCGATGTAGAGCCTCACGTAATGAGCGCTGGCCCCCGGATCCTCGTAGTTCGTCGGGAACGAGAAGACGAACTCGGTGCCGACGGAAGTGACGCCCTGCGCGGCGAGCGGCGACGTGATGGCGAGCGCGATGAGCGGAAGCAGGAGGTAGACGGAACGCTTCATGGGAGATCTTGTGTCTATGGGGAAGTCGTGGACTACCGCTTGATGACGAGACGCCGGACGTCGCAACGCCCATGCGAAGTTAGACTCACGAGATACGATCCCGTCGCAAGCCCGCGCACATCGAGCCGCGCCACGGTCGCGCCTGCGGGCGCCTCGAGGGTTCGTAGAATCTCACCGGTCAGCGACGTCAGTCGGATGGTCGATGGTCCGTTGCCGTCGAGCGCGATGAGCACGTCGTCGCCACCGGCCGGATTCGGCCGCAGCGACATGCCGGCGACGTCGCCGTCCCGGTCGTCGCTCGTGACGCCGAGCGGCGGCTGAAATCCTCGTCCGCGCAGAATTCCCGTTGCGTCGTTGGCCTGATTCGGAGGCGCGTTGTGCTCGAACACGATCAAGTCGACATACTGCCGTACCGCGCCCGGCGCGAAGGTCACGCGGAGCACGCGCGACTCGCCCGCAGCCACACCAAACGGAAACGTTGGCAGGCCGTCCGGCAGAGTGAAGGTCACTTTGTCGTTGATGTCCTGCGCGATGCCGGTGACGGTGAGCATGGCGCCGTCGCGAGAGTCGTTCCGGATCTCGATCCCGTCGACGCTCGGCGGCGCCGTGATCGGCCAGGCACCGAAGTCGTGATCGGTCACCGCGATGATCGGGGCGCCGACGTTGGCAACGACCACGATGGAGTGGCGGAGCCCGCACTCGTCTTCGAGGCGGAGCGTATCGACATGCGTTCCGGCAGCCGTCGCGTCGAACTGGATGAACACATCCCTGCGGGCTCCGGGCAGTCTCGCGGAGTCGAGCTCGAAGCCCGTCGTCGGCGCGACAAGGGAGAAACCGGCGTTGCCCTTGAGCAGTCGGATCGCGACGATACCCACACGGCGGAACGAGCGGTTCTCGAGCGTGATCTTCTTCCCCGACCTGGTTCCGGTGATGAGGTTTCCAAACGACAGCAGTCCTGGTTCAGCGACGACGTCGATGGCGGTGTAGCTGACAGTGTCGTAGGTCACGTTCCCGGCCTTGTCGTAGATGCGCACGATCGCGCGCGCGTCCTTCGTGCGGTCGAACACGGCGAGGCTGTAGGACGCGACCGGCGCGACTCCATCCTCGAACGGCTCCACGTCGATCCGGATATTGAAGCTCTCAGGAGCTGGCACCAGGTCTATCGAGGATAGGTTCGAGCGGATTGGCGGCTCCGGCATGTCGGTCACGACCGCGTGGACGGTGTCGCCACAGGTGCCTCGCGAGGTACGCTCGACCAGCGGTGGAATGGTATCTATGCAGGCGGCCGCGGGGATCGCCGTTGCACAGCGCAGGATCAGCATCGTAAGAACCACGCGGCCGTTGATGCTCATGGCTGCTCACTCGGAGAGAGGTGGTGGGCGTGGTTGGGGGTGATCATAAGATGCCCTGTACGATATCAAACCGCGGGATGGAGATGCAGCGGGAGGCAGTAGAGGTTATGCTGGCCACGTGCCGCAGGGGCAAGGGCGGTGCCATGTCGAGACCGGGGCTGATTGCCGTCTGCGAAATGGTGATCATAGACACACCCATCGGCACAAATAGGGGATTCCAAGCAGATTCCAGTGGATGTGCGTGATCAGGCGCTTCATGCTCTTCGTGAATCCGCCGTGACGCAGCGGGACGGGGGTGACCGGCGGTCACGGCCGATTACTGAAAACGGGGCCCTTTCGGGGCCCCGTTCTCTTTCGAGCGCGTATCTGTTCGGATCAGCGGGCCACGGTGACCGGGACGACGGTCCGGCCGCTGGCGGTCGTGATCTGGCAGAAGTAGGTGCCGGCCGCGAGATCGCCGAGCGGGAACGCCAGGGCGCGCTCGCCGGACGGGCTCGCGGTCTCCGCGAGGATCGTCCGCACGGTCGCGCCGGTCACGTCGACGAGCGTTACCGTGAGCGGTCCCTCCTCGGCGACCGAGAAGCGCAGCGTCGTCATCGAGCCCGACGTGGCCGGGTTCGGCGCGATCGACGCGGCGGCGACGCCGGTCACCGCCCGCATCTCGACGGCGACGCGGCCGATCTCGGCCACCTGTCCGTCGAGCGCGATCTCCTCGAGACGGTAGACGTAGCGCGAGCCGGCGACGAGCGCCCGGTCGGCGTCGACGAAGCCATAGCGCCGGGCGTCGCTGGTCGTGCCGGCGCCGACGAGTCGGGCGTCGGTTGTGTGGTCGGCAATCGTCACGAACTCCTCAGCGCCCGCGACGGAGCGCGAGAGGCGGAAGCCCGCGTTGTTCTCCTCGCTGGCGGTCGTCCAGCGCAGGATGTTCTCGCGGCCGCGGGTGTAGCCCTCGAACGAGGTCAGCTTCACCGGCAGAACGTTGTTCGCGAAGTTCGCGCCGATCGCGTACTCGCCGACGAACGGCTGGACGTTCGAGTACAGC
>DATLHO010000230.1:0-14139 GCA_035539855.1 Kapaibacterium sp. (SeqCode)
ATCCTACCCCAGCTCGCCGGACTCCAGCTTGACGATCAGCGCGTTCTGCGCACGGAGCCGGCGCGTGAGGTTGCGCAGGATTCCTCGCGCGACCTCGACCGAGTCGGCCATGATCTCATAGAGCGCGTCCTGGTCGAGGCGCAGCAGGTGGGAATCCTCCAGCGTCGTCACCGAGGCGCTGCGCGGCTCGGGGTCGAGCAGCGAGAGCTCCCCGAAGTGATCGCGCGCGCCGAAGCGGCCGAACTCGTGGTCGCCGTCGTGGACGCGCACCGATCCCTCGTGAATGATGTACATGCAGTTGCCCGGCTCGCCTTTGCGGATGATCTCCTCTCCCCGCGGCACGAACAGCTCCTGCATCGCCTCGGCGACATCGGTGAGGATCTCCTCGGGAGTCTCGCTGAACATGTCGGTGCGCTTGAGCGTCATCACCTTCTCGATCGTCGATATCATGGTGGCTCGCGTTTGAACGTCGTTGATGTCGCCGTCGTCGGACTCGCGTGGCGCGTCGTCGAGGTCGTCGTCGCCGACCGTCCGCGCATCGGTCTCGATGCGCCGCGCGATCTCCGATACCGTCTCGCGGACGACGCGCTCGCGGCACGTCAGCAGGCGCTGCAGGTCGCTTGTCGTGTCGATCGCAGCGTGCGCGTCGGCCAGGCGTAGGGCGCACGCGCGCGTCCACCCCGAGTGACGGCCCTCCTCGTCGTTGTAGATGCCCGAGAGCGCGGCGCCTGGCTCGGGCCGATCGATCGCCGTGACGGCCGTAAGCGCCGCGAGCTGCCGCGCCGGCTCCCGCTCCTCGAAGAGCGGCATCACCCTCTCGGAGACCGCCCTCGGAAGTGTCAGCTCGAGAATCTCGATGGCGTTGGCGCGCAGCGCCGGATCGCTCGAGCCGACCCGATCGCGCGCGCGCAGGACGCGGTCGCGATCGAAGGCGAGAGCGAGCAGCAGCAGGATCCGATTGCGCAGGCGCTCGAGCTCGTAGGCGAGGGCGCTTCCCAGCGCGCGAGCCGGCTCACCGTACGCCTCGAGCACGACCTCGTGGTGCATCAACAACAGCGTCGCGTCGGCGAGCTCCTCGTCGATCGCGGCAAGCGCGGGCCCGGGATCGTCGAGCGTCACCGTCCACGCGCCAAGCACCATCGAGCTCGCGGCCTGGTCGCGGACGTCGCGACGCGGGTGCCGCAGCCCTCGCGCGAGGATCGCGCGCGCACCGTCGCCGCCGATGCGCTCGGCGATGCGGCAGATGCGCCGCAGCGCGCGAGGATCGTCGCTCGTGTCGAACCTGCGCTCGAGCGCCGGCAGCGCGACGGCGCCGAGATGAATGAGCGCCGCGGCGGCGGCCTCCGCGTCACGCGCAACCGCGAGCGCAGACACCAGCGGCTCGACGAGCGCGGGGTTGCCGACCGCGCCGGAGGCGCGCAGCGCCGCCTCGCTGACGTGGCGGTCGGGATCGGCCAGCAGCGGCAGCAGCGGATGATAGAACCCGGGATTGCCGATCGCGCCGATCGCCCGCGCGGCCCGCGCCCGCTCCGACGGATCCTGCGACGACGCCATCGCCATCAGTCGAGCGCCCGCCGTGAGCACTCCCTGCAGTCCACCGTTGCGCAGCAATCCGACCATCGCACCGTTGGCAACCTCGGCGCTCGGGTCCTCGAGCAGCGGCGCCGCGACCTCGATCGCGCGATCACCCGCGACCACGCAGAACACCGTCACGGCCATCCCCCTGAGTCGCTCGTCTTCGTCGCCTTCGATGATCTGCTCGAGCGCTCCTGCGGCTCCCGCGATCGCGAGCTCGTCGATGCGGCTGAGCGCTTCGCGGCGCACCGTCGGCGACGGGTGTAGGGCGAGCTCGACGAGAATCCCCTCGAGCTTCTCGCTGCCCGCCTGCGTCAGCAGCGTCAGCGCGTAGAGCACGTCGGCCGGATCGTCGCTGCGCACGCGGCTCTCGAGGATCGCGGTCGTCGTCGGATCGTCGAGCTCGAGAGCGCCGCCCCGGAGCACGCGCTTGCGAAGCGAGTCGCCGACGACCGTGACGTACTCGCGCGCGAGCCCTGTGCTCACCACGATCCACCCGAGCATCAGCAGCGCGAGTCCGATCGAAACCGCGAAAAGGGTTCCGCCGAGCTGCGTGATCACGATCAGCGCCGCGCCGGCCGCGACCATCGCCATCGGCTCGCCCTTCGCCTTGGCCAGCATGTGCGCGTCGAGACGTCGCTTCGGGGGCAGCGGCTGGAAGAGGATCAGGTACGCGGTGTTGGCCAGCGGTCCGCGCAGCGTCTCGGCGATCAGGACGGTGAGGCCGAAGAGCAGCAGCGGCAGCCGCTCGCCCGACGCGATCATCGGCGTGCCGATGATCGCGATGGTCAGCACGAGCAGGATGACCGGCAGCAGCGCGAGTCCCACCAGCAGACCGTAGCGGCGGATGAAGCGGCCGGACAGGAACGCGCGCGAGAGGATGTTGAGCGCCTTGCCGGCGCCGAAGAAGACGCCGAGAAACGTCGCGATCTCGGTTCCCGCGAAACGCTTCTGGACGGTGCTCAGGAAGCCGAACTCCAGGAAGAAGAGCGCCGAGAAACTGAACAGCGTAAAGAACAGCAGCAGCACGAAGTAGCGTCGATCGGCCAGCCGTGGCGTCTGCGCCGCGACGGCGTCGTGACCGCCGACGCGGTAGTCGGCCGCCTGCGATTCGCCTTCGTGCCGGGAGCTCGCGTTGCCCTCGCCACCGTGCGCATCGCCGTGGCCTCCACCGATGCCGGAGAGGCGGTCGCGATAGCGATCGAGCATCCGGCGCAGCGCCGGCAGTGACAGCATCAGCGCGGCGGCGGCGAACAGCAGCAGGTTCTCGGTGCCGGCGAGGTAGACCAGCAGCGGCACCGAGAGATACCCGATGACCTTCGCGACCGACTCGCCGAGACTGACCATCCCGAACAGGCGCCGGCTCTGGCGCACGTCGAAGAGCACCGCCGAGAGCTCCCAGAAGCGGGAGTCGATCAGGTAGTGCATGACGTGGTACCAGACCAGGAGCATGAACGCGACCACGAACGGATCGGTCAGCTCCAGGAGCACGCGCAACAACAGCACGACCGGCACCAGCACGACGACCGACCACTGCAGCAGTCGCTCGAAGCGCACGCGATGCTCCAGCCGCGCATACGCCATCGCGCAGGCCGCGCTGAGCAGGCCCGCGGCGAGATAGACCCACGCGAGGTTGTCGAAGTCGTGGAGCTCGAGTCGCTCGAGGAACAGGGCGTTGGCGGCGGTGAAGAAGTAGGCGAGGGCGATCCCCTGCAGAAGCGAGTGCAGCAAGAGCATTCCGACGAGGCTACCCTCGCCGGGACGCAGGTCGAGCGCGAGACGGAGGCGTTCCTTGAGGATGATCATCGCATCGGTACGTCACTCGTCACAGCTGCAGCGAGAGTCCCTCGCGCGCAACGATCGCCGTCATGAGGCCCTCACCGGCCAGTCGCTGGTCGACCTGCTCGGCGATTTCGTCGAGCGCATCGTCGGTGCGGTCGGGATCGTGATGGAACAGGACGAGGCGTCGCGCGCCGGCGTCGCGTGCCAGGTCGCACGCCTCGCCGATGGTGCTGTGCCCCCATCCCCTGCGCTCGGTCATCTCCTCGTCGAGATAGGTCGCGTCGTGAATGAGCAGGTCGGCGTCGCGGCAGAAGTCGACGAGCGTCTCGCGGCTGGTCGTCGGCTCGTTCGGCGGATCGATCTCGTTGTCGGTCATGTAGATGACGGAACGACCACCATACTCGATGCGGAATCCGGTAGCGCCGCCGGGATGATTGTTCGCGATCATCCGCACGGTGATGCCGCTCGCCTCGAGCTTCTGCCAGAGCCCCTCCTCCTCGTGCGAGATGCGCGCGCGGAGCACGTCGCGATCGACCGCCGAATGGATGCCGTCCATCAGCCGCAGCAGCGACCAGTCGTCGTTGACGTGCGGCACCGGCAGCAGGTGGATCGAGCGCTCGGGCTGATAGATGGGTCCGAAGAACGGGAAGCCCTCGATGTGATCCCAGTGCCGGTGGGTGATCGCGATGTAGATCTCGTGATCGGTCGTGTCGAGCCACTGCCCCAGACGCCGGATCCCCGTCCCCGCATCGAGCACGAGGATGTGCCCGGCGTCGAAGGTGATCGTCACGCAGGGCGTGTTCCCCCCGTAGCGCACGGTCGCGGGACCGGGACTCGGGATCGAGCCGCGGACACCCCAGAAGTGAACGGTCATTCAGGCAGGGTTGGTCGGATGGGCGATCAGCCTTCGTCGTCGAGCGTGAAGCCGATCTTGATCGTGACCTGCCAGTGGGCGACGGCGCCGTTGTCGATCTGACCGCGCGTCTCGGTCACCTCGAACCAGCGCATGTTGCGGATGGTCTTCCCCGCTCGCGCGACCGCGTTGCGCACGGCCTCGTCGATCGATACGGGTGAGGAGCCGGTCAGCTCGGTCAGCTTGTAGACGTGATTGCTCATGTGTGAGGTCGCGGTCGCGACGACGCACGCGCGTCGGACCGGAGTAAAGTGTGAGTGTCGTAGCGCGGATCGACGTGGTCGCTCGGGACCCCGCGTGCGCGAAGATACACGATTGGCCCCATCGGTGGTACGGCGCGTGCAGGCGATTCACCGGGCCGACGTTCGCACTCGGCGACTGCGCCCGCGTATCTTATCGGCGATCAACCGACGAGGAGCATCATGAGCGAGCAGGCACGAGAGTTCGAGGCGGGCGCCGCGGACGATGACGCGATCGAGGAGAAGCTCGACGGAATGCGTCGCTTCTACACGCCGCTGGTTTCCGATACGATGGAGCGGCTGGGCATGAAGTCCGGCGCGCTGCACCATTCGATCCAGCCGGTGCTTCCCGATCCGTCGTTGAAGGTCTGCGGACTCGCCTACCCATGCCGCGTCATCCCGACGCGCGAGTACGTCGAGATCGACCGGCTCCTGGAGATGGTCGACAGCATTCCGAGAAACTCGTTCGTGGTGGTCTCGGCCGATCAGGACATCGGCGCGGCGCTCTGGGGAGGGCTGATGAGCGCCCGTGCGCGGGCTCGCGGGGCGGTCGGGGCGGCGGTCAACGGCGGTGTGCGCGACATCGAGCAGATCGCGGCGCTGGACTTCCCGGTCTTCGGCAGCTACCGCTGCATCACCGACATCCGGCGTCGCGGCTACATGGCGAAGTACAACGTCCCGGTCTACTCGGCGGGTCAGACGATCGTTCCGGGCGATGTGATCTTCGGCGACGCCAACGGCGTGCTCGTGATCGCGCGCGAGCGCTTCGATCGCGTCTACGCCGAGCTCGAGCGAGCCTACGGCGAGGAGCAGCAGACGCAGCGCAAGCTCGTCGACGGAACCGGCGCGCGCGACGTCTTCAAGGAGTTCGGGCGGTTCTGACTACTCGTCGCCGATGTTCGAGACGCTGCCGTCGTCGCCCCCGATCGGAGCCGCGCCACCGGCGCCTCCGCCGGCCGACGACACCGTGACGTCGATCGCGGCGCCCTGAGCGACCTGCGAGTACGGTGAGATCGCCTGCTCGATGACGGTGTTCGGCAGATAGGCTGGATCGTCCTTGTAGCGGATGATGCCGAGAACGAGGCCGGCATTCTGCAGACGCACGCGCGCCTGTTCGACGTCGAGCGAGATCAGGTTCGGCATCATGGTGAAGCGCGTGCTGGGGCCGCGGCTGACCATCACGTCGACGACGGTCGTCGGCCGGGCGCCGACCTTCGGCGGGATGCTCTGCGCGTAGATCAGGTCGCGCATGATCGTGTCGTTGTAATCGTACTCGATCTCGCCGAGGTCGAAGCCGACCCGCATCAACTGGATGCGCGCCTCGCGCACGGGCATGCCGAGCAGATCGATCATCGGCATCATCTCCGAGCCCTGGCTGAGCGTCAGGTAGATACGACGTCCCTCCTTCGTCTCGGAGCCTCCGTACGGAAGCTGCCGCACGACGGTGCCGGCGGGGTACTTGTCGCTGTACTGCGGCTCGCCCTTCTTGACCTCGAAGCCGAGCTTCTCGAGCTTCGAGCGGGCCTCGGCGAAGCTGACGCCGACGACGTTGGGGACCTTTTCGGTGGCGCCGAGCTTGACGTACATCGGCATCAGGACCTTGTCGAAGAGCACGAGCAGGGCGAAGAGCACCCCGACGGAGATCCCCAGGTACTTCAGCAGAGAACGCCAGGAGACGCGGTCATCGCGCTCTTCGAGCAGCTCGTCGTCGTTGTCGGCAGCGGTGGCGCTGGTTCTTGAAACGTTGTTCATGGTGTCGGTTCGTCGCCGAATCTACGAACAAAGCGCCCCTTGCGGAAGCCCACGGCTGCCCGCGACGGCGAGTTCGTATCTTTTCGACCCGGGGATTGCGGCACGGAGTATGGAGCCACTGGCAGTGTATGGATGCAAGAACCCTGCGTCAGATCATCGAGGTCGGAGAGTCGGACACGGTCGAGTTCAAGCGGAAGTTCTCGGGCTTCGAGAAGATCGCCCGCGAGATGATCGCGCTCGCCAACACCCGCGGCGGCATGCTCCTGATCGGCGTCGACGATGACGGTTCGATCGTCGGCGTGCGCAGCGAGAAGTCCGAGATCGAGCTCGTCACCGCCGCCGCCGAGCACTATGCCGACCCGCCGATCGAGGCCGAGATCGACATCGTCGACATCGACGGCGAGGACGTGATCGTCGTGCGCATTCCCGAGAGCCGGCAGAAGCCGCATCGTCTCGTCGTCGACGGCGCGGTCACGCGTCGCGAGGGCACCTCCGACTTCGCCGCGGGCGTCTTCATCCGCCACGGCGAGCGTTCGATCGCCGCAAGCAATGAAGCCGCTCGCGTGCTCGCCTCGACCGGACCCGACACTCCGCCGCTTCGCCTGGAGATCGGCGAGATCGAGCAGGCCCTCTTCGACTACCTCCACCGCCACGAGCGCATCACGATCGCCCAGTACCGTCTGCTCGCCAACATCTCGAAGCGCCGCGCCTCGCGCAGCCTCGTGCGGCTCGTCCGCGCCGGACTGCTGCGGATCTTCACGCACGAGGCTGAGGACTTCTACACGCTTGCGTGAGCTCCCGGAGTTTCGCTCCTGCCACCCCGTCGGCCCGCGCTCGTAATGATCGTCGAGCCTACATCAGCATTCGCATTCCAGCAAGCACCAGCGCCGCGCCGATCACGAGCTCCAGCGTCGAGTCCTTTCCTCTGCGCGCGATGCGGATGCCGATGAGCGCACCGATCGCGCCGGAGACGGCGCCGATCATCCCGGGCAGCCACAGCGCGGAGTGAAGAGAGCCGCTCGCGGCGTAGGCGCCGAGGCGGGCCAGCGCGGTGATGCCGCCGATCGCGCCGTTGGTGGCCGCGACCTCGCGCGGCGACAGGGCTGCGGCCGAGAGCGCGGCGCTCTGCAGCGGTCCGTGACCACCTCCGAGCACCGCGGCCACGATGCCGCTGAGCACGCCGACGAGCGGGAACCACGCCTTGGACATGCGTAGCTGCGGGACCTCGACGTAGAGGCGCAGGACGTAGTACGACCCGAAGATCACCAGGACGATTCCGATCGCGCTGCGCAGCAGCTCCGGATCGAAGCCCTCGAACAGCCATGCGCCGATTGCCGCGCCGGGAATGATGCCGGCGGCGAACAGCAGGGCCTCGCGCACGCGCAGCCAGGGACGCACCATCACGATGCGCACGATGTTCCAGCCGAGCGGGATGATCGCCGACAGCAGCACCGCGTCGCGACTGTCCGCAGCGAGCACGAGGATCGGCAGCAGCAGCAGCACGCCTCCGAAGCCGGCAACCGTGTCGAGCGTGCCCGCGATCAGTGACCCGAGAGCGATTTCGAGATAGGATGGCATAGGCCGGCGAACGCCGTACGGGCGAGGTCAGTGCGGAGAACGGAGGAGCGCGGAACGGTTGAGGTGCGGGCGTCAGTTGCCCGGCTGCTCGAGCTCGATGCGGCTGCCGAAGCGCTCGATCGCCGCCTCGGTGAGGTATCGCGCCGCAGGATGTCGGAAGATCGGCATCGAGACGCACTTCTGGTACATCTCGCAGGCCTTGCGCGTATCGCCCATCGCGACGTACGTGTAGGCCATCTCCGCGTAGATCGTGTTGTTGTCGGGATACTGCCGGAGGATCTCCTCGAAGTGGCGGAGCGAGTCGGCGAACGAGGCCGGCGGGATCTTCACGAAGAAGACGTTCGCGAGCGCGCGCAGTCCGGGGTGCACGGCCGCGACCTCGCGGTGCCAGACGCCGAGCACGTAGTGGCCGACCCAGTGGTTGTCGATCAGGATCGCTCGCTCGGCGTGATAGCGGATCTCCCACGCCTTGAGGATGATCTGCTTCTGCGCGCCGCTGATGACCGCAAGGCGGCCGATCGCGCCGGCGAGCATCGAGTGGCCGATGGAGCTGTTCGGATTGAGCTCGAGCGCGCGCTCGGCCCAGTAGCGCATGCTCCGGATGTGATCGCCGTGACGCGGATGACCGATGCCGTGACCGAGGAAGTACGTCTGGTAGTAGTGCGCGCGCGCAAGGTGACCGCAGACCTCCGCCGATGGGTAGCGCGCGTAGATCGCCTCCCACAGCTCGATCGCACGGCGGCCGTCACCGGCCATCAGCGCACGGTAGCCGTCACGCAGATACTCCGGGATCGGCTCGGCGAACTCGCTCACGGCGGATGCGCCGTCGCGCGTCGTGCCGGAAGCCGTCGCGATGGTATGTTTGGGATTCATGTCCACGGTGCTTCCCGATCCATCGGACGGGCGACCGATGCGCGCCCAACTGAACGACTGGTTGTCCATACGTGCCAACACTTCTCAACGGAACTGGACGTCGAAGCAGTACGGTCGGCGATCCGCGACGCGCCAGAGACGCACGCCGAATGACGACCCGGAACCAGCCGCGAAAGCTGTCAATGCCCGATGACAATTCTACAACGGACGGGACCCGGCTGGTGTAACATTCTGTCGGGTTTCGGCCCCTGTTGCCGGTCCTTACACGCAACCTTCGAATGCTTCCAATTCTCGACATCGTCGCCGACGAGGCGCTCGCCACAACGAAGTTCGCCTGCGACCTCGGCGCCTGTAAGGGCGCCTGCTGCACGATGCCCGGAGGCCGAGGCGCGCCCGTCGACGACACCGAGGTCGACGCGCTCCGAGCATCCGTCGACGCAGCTCTTCCCTACCTCGACCAGCGCAACCAGGAGATCATCCGCACGCTCGGTCCCCTCGAGGGTCGCGACGGCGACTGGGCGACGCGCTGCATCGACAACCGCGACTGCGTCTTCGTCTACTACGACAACACCGTCGCCAAGTGCGCAATCGAGCGCGCGCACTTCAACGGCGAGACGCCGTTTCGAAAGCCGATCAGTTGCCACCTCTTCCCGATCCGCGTCTCGGAGGTCCTCGGCGGAGCATACCTGCGCTACGAGCGTATCCCCGAGTGCGATCAGGCGCTCGTCAACGGCGAGCGCAGGAACATCCCCCTGTACCGCTTTCTCAAGGATGCGCTGACGCGGGCGTTCGGCAGGGAGACCTATGAAGCGCTCGTGCGGCAGATCGAGTCACGCATCGTGACGGGCGCGAAGACTCCGTCAGGGAAGGGCTCGTCAGCGAAGACCTCGTCCGCGAAGACCTCGCCCGCGAAGCGCCGCCGGCGCTAGCGGGATCTCGCCCGATACACGTCGCGCGGAGCGCCCGTCGAGCGCTCCGCGCGACTTTTTCTTTTCGCCCATTCCGCCACGAAACGCCGCATTTTCCACCTCCCCCTTGCGTTCGGCCGATCGAGGTCGTTCCTTTGGCATGATTGCTGATTCGAGTTCGGTCAATCGCACTTCTTGAGTCGCTTCAATCATGCTATCACTTTCGCAGAGACAGTCTCTCCAGCAACGGTTGTCGCCGCAGCAGGTCCAGTATCTGAAGATGCTGCAGCTGCCGGTGATCGCTCTGGAGCAGCGGATAAAGCAGGAGATCGAGGTCAACCCGATGCTCGAGGAGCTCTCCGACGTCGCCCAGGAGGTCGAGGCCGATGCGGAGTTCGAGCCGGAGACCGAGGAGGTCGCCGCAATCAACGAGCGTCGCAACGAGACCAAGGAGGAGCCGGCGCCGACGACCGAGGAGGCGCCGCAGGAGGAGAAGGGCGACGTCGAGTGGGAGGAGTTCTTTGCCGACCAGTACGACGACTACAAGTCCTCCGCCTTCAATGATCCCGACGACGAGGACCAGGAGGAATTCCCGCAGCGCTCGGAAGTGACGCTTTCTGAGCAGCTTCTGGCGCAGCTTCGGATGCAGCCGATCACCGACGACGAGCTCGCGCTTGCCGAGGAGATCATCGGCAACATCGACGAGCACGGGTATTTGCGGCGCGACCTCGGCGAGATCGTCGACGACCTCAACAAGTTTCTCTCGCTGACGCAGCAGGCAACCGAGCAGGCCGACGGCCATCAGCTCGGTGACGGACACTTCGACGCCTACGAGGAGGTCGTCTCCGACGCGCCGTTCGGGCGCGAGCGTCTGCTGTCGCATCTGCTCGACGACTCGGTCGACGGCAACGACGAGCGTCGCCGCGGCGACGACGAGGACGAGCCGATCGTCGACGCGTTCGCCGTCAGCTTCGACGACGACGATGACGACCTGGGACCGCGCGGCGGTGCCCATCGCAACGGCTCGACCCAGCACGGCGACACCGCGACGGTCGAGGCTCCGGCGGCCACGACTACGGCCGCGACGAACGCCTCGATGTCGATCGAGGAGATGTCGCAGTTGTCGATCGAGGATCTCGCGCGCATGCTCGAGCAGGGCACGTCCTCGATGGCCTCGCGGCTCGAGAGCGTGGTCACGGCCCGCAAGCCTCTGCCCGAGGCGGCCGCCGGTGAGCGGCCGACGATCGAGGTCTTCACGTTCGACGAGGCGGAGCGCGTCCTGCGCCGCATCCAGCGCCTGGAGCCTCCGGGCATCGGCGCGCGCGATCTGCGCGAGTGCCTGCTGGTGCAGTTGGAGATGCAGCGCGATCGCAGCGACGCGCACGCGCTGGCCTACCGCATCATCGACGAGACGTATTCCGAGTTCACGATGAAGCACTTCGAGAAGATCTGCGATCGACTCAAGTGCACGACAGAAACACTCCGCGACGCGATGGAAGTCGTCCGTTGCCTCAACCCCAAGCCCGGCGAGGGGTCGGTGGCCATGATCAACGACAACTATCTGACGCCGGACTTCGTCATCGAGCGTGACGAAGAGGATTTCATCATCGTCCCGAACGACCGCCACATCCCGACGCTGCGCATCAATCGCGCCTATCAGGAGCTGATGCGCCGTGGCAAGGCGAAGAAGAACGGGATCGATCGCGACACGCGGAAGTTCCTGCGCGAGAAGTTCGAGGCGGCCAAGTGGTTCATCGCCTCGATCCAGCAGCGCCGGCAGACGATGATGAAGGTCATGCGCGCGATCGTCGATCTGCAGCGCGACTTCTTCGTCGGCGGACCGAACTTCATCCGTCCGATGATCTACAAGGACGTTGCCGAGCGCATCGGCATGGACATCTCGACGGTCTGCCGCGTCGTCAACGGCAAGTACGTGCAGACCGACTACGGCACCTTTGAACTGCGCTACTTCTTCAGTGAGAAGCTCGAGACGACCAGCGGCGAGGAGGTCTCGACGAAGATCGTCAAGGCCCGCATCCATGAGCTGATCGAGGCCGAGGACAAGCACAAGCCGCTGTCCGACGACGCGATCTCGAAGATGATGAAGAAGGCCGGCTACTTCGTCGCCCGGCGTACGGTCGCGAAGTACCGCGAGCAGATGAACATCCCGGTGGCACGCCTGCGACGCGCGCTCTAGAGCCGCACTGTGGTGGACATCGTGGAAACGACGACAGAAAGACCGAGCGATCGGTCTTTCTGTTTTCTAGGGACAGGCCGGAGGCCAGGGGACAGCTGCGCAGGGGACAGCTGCGCAGGGGACAGCTGCGCAGGGGACGGCTGCGATGTACTGGTAATGTCTGCACCTCCCTCATCCCTCGCCCCTCTCCGTATTCGGAGAGGGGGGCCGGGGGGGTGAGGTTGCGTATCTTGGGGGTCCACTCGCACAACTGAGAAGAAATGAACCTCGAGAATCATCAGGTCAGGCTCAATGTCGGCGAGCTTACGCCGCGGCAGATCGTTGCGGAGCTCGACAAATACATCGTCGGTCAGCATAATGCCAAGCGGTCGGTCGCTATCGCTTTGCGGAATCGGTGGCGGCGGCAGCAGGTCGTCGGGACGATGCGCGAGGAGATCATGCCGAACAACATCATCATGATCGGCCCGACCGGCTGCGGCAAGACAGAGATCGCGCGGCGGCTTGCGAAGCTCTCCGGCGCTCCGTTCGTCAAGGTCGAGGCGACCAAGTTCACCGAGGTCGGCTATGTCGGCCGCGACGTCGAGTCGATCATTCGTGACCTCGCCGAGATCAGTGTCGCCATGGTTCGCGCCGAGCACGCGACGCGCATGCAGGAGGACGCCGAGACGCACGTCGAGGAGCGACTCCTCTCGCTGCTGCAGCCCGAGGAGTCGAACGTCTCGTTCGCGATGCCGTTCATGATTCCGGGCATGGCCGTGCAGCCTCCGCAGCAGTCGCCCGAGGAGATCGAGCGCCGCCGCCAGCAGCGCGAGGAGCTCCGCCTGCGCCTGCGCTCCGGCGAGCTCGAGTCCGTGCTCGTCGAGCTCGAGGTCGCCGACGAGACGCAGAGCTCGCAGATGGCCTCGATGTTCACGCAGATGGCCGGCGACGAGATGGGTCGCGGCCTTCAGGAGCTCATGAGCGGCATGATGCCGAAGCGCACGCAGCGCCGGCAGATGCCTCTCGGCGACGCGCGACGCTACATCGTCACCGAGGAGACCCAGCGACTCGTCGACAACGAGGCGGTCATTCGCGAAGCGGTCGAGCGCGCCGAGAACTCCGGCATCGTCTTCCTCGACGAGATCGACAAGGTCGCCGGTGTCGGCGGCGGCAGCGGTCCCGACGTCTCGCGCGAGGGCGTTCAGCGCGACCTGCTTCCGGTTGTCGAAGGCACGACGGTCAACACCAAGTACGGTCCGGTGCGCAGCGATCACGTGCTGTTCATCGCCTCGGGCGCGTTCCACATCTCGAAGCCGAGCGACCTGCTGCCCGAGCTGCAGGGCCGCTTTCCGATCCGCGTCGAGCTCGACTCGCTCAACGCCGAGGACTTCGCGCAGATCCTGACGATCACCGAGAACGCGCTCGTCAAGCAGTACAAGGCGCTGCTCGGCTCCGAAGGCATCGAGCTGCACTTCACCGACGACGGCATCCAGGAGATTGCACGAGTCGCCGCCGACGTCAACCAGGATGTCGAGGACATCGGCGCGCGCCGCCTGCACACCGTGCTGACGACGCTGCTCGAGGATACCCTCTTCGACGCTCCTGACAGCGTCCCGGAAGGCCGTGTCGTCATCGACCGCGAATTCGTTCGCGCGGAGGTCGGCATCATCGCCGAGAGCAAGGAGCGGAGCCGCTATGTCCTCTAGGCGGGATGGCGCCGCGCTCAAACGCAACGCTCGCGCGCACCGGTGGCGGATGTCATCCGCCGCCGGCGCCGCGCGCGGCGCGCTCGCGTTGCTGGCGATCGCGGCGGCGCTCGCGCACTCCGGCTGCGTGACGTATGGCTGCGACGGCGTCGCCTCGTTCGGCAATCTCGGACCCGCTGTCAACTCCCCGTTCGACGACTACGCCCCCGCCCTGCCCGACACCGCGATGCTCGTGCTCACGAGCAACCGCATCGTTCCCGGTCGCGGAGGCCTGCACGAGCACGGCCGCGCCGACCGACCGACCTTTCTCTACTCGTCGATGCGTCTGACCGCAAGCTGGGATCTCGCACGTCCGCACACCGTGCTCCTCGGCGCCGATGAGACCGAGGGCGGCACGATTGCCTTCGCGCCGTCGGGCTCGCCCTTCTCCACGGTCGCGTACATGAGCTCATGCTTCGCCGCCGACGCGATCGGCGGCTGCGATCTCTACGCCGTCACCGCGGGCGACCGCCCCGCCGTCGTCAACCTCGGCCGCGACGTCAACTCGCCGCGCTGGGATGGGCAGCCGTTCGTGACCGACGACGGACGCCGTCTCTACTTTGCCTCCGAGCGAGAGGGTGGGCTGGGCGGCAGCGAC
>DATLHO010000231.1:0-5618 GCA_035539855.1 Kapaibacterium sp. (SeqCode)
CCCCCCTTCTAATCGAATGTCCATCGACAGATCGTCAAAGGATTCATCATGAAGACTCGAGTCCATCTCCCGATCGCCGCATTCCTCCTGCTCGGCGTGATGACAGCCGCGGCTCAACTGCCTCGCACCATCAGCTTCCAGGGAGCGCTCACCGGCGCCGACGGGAAACCTCTCACGGGACCGCACACGCTCGCGATCTCTCTCTATGACACGGAAACGCTCGGAGCGCCGCTCTTCACCGAGTCACACGGCGTGGAGCTCACCAACGGCATCTTCAACCTCCTCATCGGCTCGCACGACCCGCTCCCGGGCGACATCGTGTTCGACAAGGCATACTGGCTCGGCGTCATGGTCGATGGCCAGCCGGAGCTCGCGCCGCGTATGCCGCTCACTGCGGTGCCCTACGCGATCAATGCCGCGCATGCCGATCGTGCCGAGGGAGCAGTCTGGTCGACCCTCAGCGACACCGCATCGAATCTGCGCGGCGGAGCCGTCAACTCGATCAACGGAAGGAAGGGCGCGGTCACCATCGTCGGCGCTGGCTCGGCACGCGTGACGGCGGCCAACGGCACGATCACGATCAGCGGAACAGGCGGCAGTGTCGGCGAGCTGCAGAACACCGATACCGCGCTCGTGATTGCGGACGCGCAGGGTCCGACGGTAACGCTCAACATTCGTGACGGGGGCATCCGCCGGGATCACCTGCGTGACCTTTCGGTCAACGTCATGAAGGTCAGCACCGGGACGCCTCCGGCCGAGCGCGGCAAGGCATTGATGTCCACGGGCATCGAGATCCCGATCTGGGGATATCCCACCGCTGCCGATCTTATCCTGCCGTTCTACCGGTCGATGACGATGAACGACATACCGTTCGCTCTGCAGAACATGGGCGCCGGCACGACCGCACTCTTTTCGTCGCACGATGCGACGACGACCAACCCCGCGCTCGACGTCTTCACGTGGGGACGTGGCTCGGCGGCGCGGTTTCTCGCGAGGAACACCAACGGCGCATCGTCGGCGATCACCGCGCACAACGCGAGCCTTTCGTCGAGCGCCTTCGGCGTCGTGGCCTCCTCCGCCGGCGGCACCGCGGTGGTCGCGGCAAGCCCCTACGTCGCCGTTCGGGGAATCAGCTCCTCGGGCATCGGCCTGATCGGCAACGTCGGAGGCGGCGAGTCGTTCGGCGTGGTGGGATATCGTGCCAGCGACGAGCGCTACGAATTCGGAGCGCTCGGAACGCCATACGCCGCAGTGTACGGCGAGAGCGCTCCCGGCTCCGAGGAGCAGAAGGCGTCGCTCGCCGGCCTGTTCATCGGCGACGTGGTCGTCGAGGGGAACCTGCGCATCAACGGGACCATCTCGACTCCGGGCTCGATCGTGCGTATCGACCATCCGCTCGATCCGTCGAATCGCTACCTCGATCATGCGCTCGTCGAGTCCTCCGAGATGCTCAACGTCTACAGCGGCACCGTCGTGCTCGACGCCAGCGGCCAGGCCGTCGTCCGGCTTCCCGAGTGGTTCGAGACCGCGACGACCGACCATCGCTACCAACTGACGTGCGTCGGCGGCTTCGCACCGGTCTATGTCGGCCGCGAGGTGCGCGCCAACGAATTCACGATCGCGGGTGGCAGCCCGGGTCTGAGGGTCTCGTGGCAGATCACCGGCGTGCGCAACGACCGACAGTCACGCGAGCAGCGATTCGAGATCGTGGTCGACAAGGCCGCGGTCGCCGGCGCTCGACCCTCCGAGCGTTCGACCGATCAGCGGCGGTGGGCTGCGCCGGAGATCCGCAATGCCGACGACACGAAGTAGGTCGCCGTCGGCCCGCCGGTCCTCGTGCCCGAATCGCAAGCGCCCGGCCTCGGATCGAGGCCGGGCGCGGTATTGTGGGTTCTCAGGAGCGTCTGCTTTCGCCGCCCCCGGTATCGAGCTTCCGTGCCCTGTACTTCTGGCGCATGCAGTTCCCGCACGGCCGATAGCCTGCGGCAATCGCGGTCGCCTCGTCGGCGAAGAAGACGCGGATCCTTGCGTAGCCCTTCGGAAGTGCTGCGCGCGCCGTGCCGCAGTCGAGCCGTCCGTAGATCTTCAGTCGTGAGTTGCCGCCGAGCTCGCCCGGAGTCTCGCTGAGATACGTCGTTCCGTCGGCGGCGGTGAGGCGATAGGTTCTGGACATGTCGCTGGTGTCGTGTTCAGGTGTGTCTGTCCGGGTTCTGTCGGGGTGACAGAGCCCCGTCGAGAGAATACATTTGCTCCGAACCAAATCCATCGGAGTACTCCAATGAACAAGCTCGCCTTCCTCGCGCCCCTGCTGCTGATCCTCGTCTCGTGCAACCAGGTCATCGGTCCCGGCGATCCCCCCGTCGCGACCGACACCGTGACCATGTGGCTCGCGGCCGACAAGGACGCGATGGTCTCCTGCGGGCGCACGGGCTCGTGCGAGGAGGGCGATCTCAACTTCGGCCAGCACGGCACGATCGCCGCAGCGCACTGGGAGCTCGCGCGCAAGCAGGTCTATCTGCACTTCACGATCCCCAATCTGCCGCCGGGCACCGAGATCATCGATGCCTATATCGAGGTGTTCCATCCCGGAAAGAACGAGGACGGCAAGCGCGACGACATCGACATGCCGTTGATGCGCGCGCAGGCTCCGTGGAGTCCGATGACGCTGACGTGGCGCAACCAGCCGAACGTCGATCCGCTGGCACAGGAGTCGTACATCCGGCTGCGGAGCCAGGCGTGGTCGGGGTCGCCCGACGTCGCATCACTCGTGCGGCCGTGGTTCGAGCGGCCGGCCGACAACTACGGGATGATGCTGTACTGGCGCAACTCGCTCGGGCTCGGCGTCGAGAAGGGCTTCTACTCGAACAACGACATCCGCCGGACGCAGACCGACATGGGACTGTCGCCGCGCCTGCTGGTGCGCATCAAGCTGCCGGCCGGCACGTCGACGCGCGACATCACGATGCCGTTCCTTCCGTCGGACACCGATCTCGACCAGCCCCGTCCGATCACGATGGTGCTCATGCGCCAGGGCGGCACGTGGCCCGTCGACTGGAACGTCGCGCCGAAACAGTAGCGTCGATCACGCGGCGCTCAGTCGCTGATACCCGCGATCGCCAGGTAGGTGAACAGCGCGAGCGTCGCGACCAGCAGTGCGTTGGCGACCATGCCGTTGCGGTAGGTTCCCACCCACGCGCCGCGGTTGTTCAGGATGAGCAGCGTCAGCGCGGTGACGGGCATGAAGGCGGCGCCGAGCGTGGCGTAGACGAGCTGCACCTCCTTGACGCTGACCCACAGCAGCACGAGCGGAATCGTCGCGATCGCCAGGAGGAACCACCGGTACTGCGGGCTCCGGCGCAATGCCGCGACGTGCTCGTGACGATGATCCGGAGCGTGGCCCTTCGCGGCGCGCACGCGGAGGATGTCGGCGAACAGATACGGCGCACCCTGCCAGACGCCGAGCAGGCTGGTCGCGACCGCGGCCCAGAAGCCGGCGAGGAACGTCCACTTCGCGAACGGTCCGAGCGCGGAGGCGAGCTGATCGGCGAGCTGCAGCGCGACCGCGGCGCCCTTGCCGGTGCCGGTGATGCGCGAGCCGATGATGACCATCGCGCTGCCGAAGAGCGCGGCGAGCGTGTAGCTGACGACGAGATCGAGCCGGGAGGTGCGCAGGCCCTCGGCCCCGCGCCAGCCCGCCTCGCGGATCCAGTAGCCGTACGAGAGCATCGTGACGGTGCCGCCGATGCCGCCGAGCACGCCGAGGATCCAGATCCACTGCTCGCGTCCGCGGGGAAGCTCGCTCGGGATGATCGTCGCGAGCGAATCGCCCGGCATGGCGATGACGATGAGCGCCGCGCTGGCGAAGACCGAGACGACCATGATCGCCGTCAACGCAGTCATCGCGCGCTCGAAGCGCTTGAAGCCTCCCTTCCAGACGAGCAGCGCTCCGACGATCGAGTGGGCGCTGCCCCAGAGGATGCGCGACGTCGTCGCGTCGCCGCCGATGCGCAGGAAGCCGTCGGCGGCGATGCCGCAGGCGCTCGCGAGGGCTCCGCAGACCGCGAACGACCAGATCAGAAAGTAGCCGAGGAAGAGCCACGTGAACCACGGACCGAAGCGCTGCGACCAGCCTTCGATGAGCGTCGATCCGGTGGCGAGCTGCCAGCGCGCGATGCCTTCGTTGATCGACCACTTCAGGAGCGCGCCGAGCACGCACGCCCAGACGACGACCAGACCGACCTCGCTGCCGGCGAGGCTGGCGGTGATCAGATCTCCCGCACCGATGCCGGTGGCGGCGACGAGGATTCCGGGACCGAAGCGTGCGAGCAGCGAGCGACGCGATGAGGACATGCGGAGGGGCCTGTAGTCGTGAGAGGGATCGGAAGATAGCGCTCTCAGCGGACGACGAGCCAGAGGCGCCGTCACCAGACGTCGACATCCTCGAGCGCCAAGTTGCTCCCCGGCGATTCCGACGACGACTTCGCACGTATCTTGATGCCTGTCGCTTCGGGCTCCGACCTCTCATTCCCCTTCTCGGATGACATTCTCATATCGCACGGCGCGTGCACTTCGTCGCTCCCTCGCACTGATTGCAGTCGCATCCGGTCTCGTGGCGACTTCCGGCATCGCGCACGCCCAATCGGCGGCATCGGAGGGCGCGCCGTCGCAGGGCTCGACCGGTTGGTACGTCGAGCCATATGTCGGCCTCAACGTCACGACACTCGAGGGCAACCCCGCATTCCGCGATCGACTACCGGGTGAAGGGCGGAATGACATCTACACAACCGGCACGGGGGTGGGTCCCCGACTGGGCGCTGGCATTGGTCGACAGCTCTCCGGGGCATTCGCGTTGGAGCTCGACCTGGGCTACGACAGCCGTCACGCCTCGAACTCCGGAACGACGATCGACACGTGCGGCACGAGCCTCATCGACGTCGAGCGCAGTTACGCGGTCGGCATCGACTATTTCTCGCTCGGTGTTCGAGGCCGGCTCGCTCTCGGTCCGGTCTTCGTCATTGCCGGACCGAACGTGGCGTTCTCGATCGCCCAATCGGTTGACGAGACGGTCAGCCTCGACACGAACTGCCGCTACTACTACGGATCGACGTCGACCTCGGTCGTGCACGGGGAGCTCTTCGACGCGCGCGGCGCGGTCCGCGTCTCGGTGACGCTCGGACTCGGGGCGATGATCGAGGTGGCGCCCGGGATCGCGATCGCGCCGCGTGTCGGCTACGACATCGGCCTGGCGGGAGGCTATGCCGGCCGCGGCGCCTATGAGTTCCGCAAGCCGGGCACGGCGTCTCAGCGGTACTTCGACGGAGAGTTCAACGAGGATCTGCGGCTCGAGGCGATGCATGCGTCGATCGGGCTGTGGATCGCGCTGTCGAAGGGATTGCGGCAGGAGACGGGACTCTGAGGCTCGACGGACACCGACCCGCAGCCGAACCGATTTTAACGAACGGGGGCTTGTCGGCGGCACGTCGGCCCTGCTATATTTGTCATCCCTGCCCCTGGGCAACGGGAAGCACGGAGAGGTGCTAGAGTGGTTGAATAGGACAGTCTCGAAAACTGTTGAACTCGCAAGGGTTCCGTGAGTTCGAATCTCACCCTCTCCGCAT
>DATLHO010000232.1:0-27637 GCA_035539855.1 Kapaibacterium sp. (SeqCode)
CCCGCCCCCATCAGAGCTTACTGACCACCGAAAACCTAACCCCCGTAAACGGATTGATATACCGGCAGACCCCGCCCGTACAGACGACGCCGCCGCGCTCGGAGCCGTACTGGAGGCCGAGCGTGTGCGCGTCGCCGATGCGGTAGGTGCCGCCGACGACCGGCCAGACCTGTCGACCGCCCTCTTCGCGATCCGTCGTCGAATACTCGACGCGCGCGTTGACCGCCCAGAGGGGCGACTGCGAGTACTCGAGCGTCAGCAGCGCGTTGTTGTAGCGTCCCTCGTAGGCCTCGATGCCGAGCGAGTCGACCGCGGCTGTCGCCTTCTTCGTGTCGAGCACGTGCTGAAGCTCGAGGATCGCGTGCAGGTTGTTGGCCGAGCCGAGGTCGGCGATCGACTCGAGCATGATCGTCGAGGCTTTGTAGGTCTCCGAGCGCGACGGCGCGCCGACGGTCGCCGGCTCGTAGAAGATGACGTTGTCGCGGCGCTGCAGCGCGAAGCCGAATGCGAGCTCCTCGGTCGCGGTGTACTCCGCGCCGATGAACGCCTCCCAGTACGGCGAGTAGCTCGGATCCTTGAGCTCTGGGAAGGCGAGCGGCTTCGCGTTGAGGCGGCCGTAGACCGTCTCGCCGAGCGCCGAGTCGACACCCCACGCGTTGTGGCGGCTGCCGGCGGTGCCGAGCAGCGTGAGGTTCAGATCCTCGCTCGGGTGCAGCAGCGCCTCGACCTGGAATCCGAGCTCGTCGTTCATGTCGACGACATGCGGGTTGCGCGCCAACAGCGTCTTGTCGTGCTCCGGGATGAGCGTCGGCGGATACTGGAACGGCAGCGCGCGCGTCGGTCGCTGTCCCGAGAGCATCTCCGACGGATCCACGATGTCGAAGCGGTAGTTCTTGTACTCGGCGGTGACGCCGGCGAGCTCGGCCTGGTAGCCGAGCATGCCGTAGAGCCCCGTGCCGTAGCCGGTCGAGCCGGTGCCGACGCGCGTGACGCTGTCGAGCACGCTGCGCTTGTCGGCGATCGCGACGTGCGCCGAGAGCCCCTCCCACGTGCCGCGCAGAAAGACCTGGCGGAGGTACGCGTCGAACGGTCGCGAGAATCCTGTGCGAGTGCGCTCGCCGGTCGCGGAGACGAAGCCGCCTCCGAGCGCCAGTCCGGTGATCGGGCGCACCTCGCCGGAGGCGCCGCGCACGACGTACTCCTCGACGCGCGTCGAGCTGGTGATGTCCGGGTACGACAGCACGCCGCCGAACACCGACGCGCCCAGTTCCGGGATCTCGTAGTCGAGCTTGATGCCGGTCGTGCGCGTCTCGAAGCCGAGCGGACGGCTCTCGAACGTGTTGAAGATGAGCCCGCGGTCAACCAGATGGTAGAACGTGCCGCCACGCGCGCGCAGGCCGGAGCGGCGGAACTCGGCGTAGTACTCGGTAAGGCCGACGGTATCGCGTCCGTACTCACGCGGCTTGTCGACCTGCACGCGGAAGCCGAGCGTGAAGTCGCCCGCGTAGATGCGCGTGTTCAGGAGGTTTTCGAGGTACTCCTTGCGGATGGGCGTCTCGCCCGGCCACTGCTCGCCGATGCCGTAGCGGAACTCGTTCGAGACGGAGTACTGGATCGTCTCCTGGGCGCCCGCGGGCGTCGCGGCGGCGACGGAAGCGAGCGCAACGACGGCGCCGAGCGCCTGGGCTGAGGTTGGGATTCGGAACACGAGCCGGTTGAATGGATTCGGTTGGGAAGCGCCGGGACTGGGATCGGCAAGTATACAAAAAAGACCGGCGCGCCTCGGGCGCACCGGTCTTCGGGATAGTTCTGTCGGATGTCGAACGGTCGACGCAGTGGAACCGATCTCAGTTCGGCGACGTGCCGGCGCCCTCGCCGCTCGGCGCCTGGCCGCTCGGTGCCTCACCTGCGGGCTCCGCCGCTCCAGTGCCACCGACGAGCGCGATCAGCTCCTTCTCCATGCGCACCTCGTCGCCGGCGAGAAATCCGTCGTGCTTCGAGTGCAGAGTGCCGTCAGCGTTGTAGACGAGGGTGTAGGGAACGTCGGTGCCGTTGAGCGAGCGGAAGAGATCGCGGTTCGGATCGAGCAGGACCGTGAAGGTGTAGCCCTTCGACGAGATGAACGGACCGACCTTCGACATGGTCTTCGTGTCGTCGATCGAGATGGCGATGTACTCGACCTGCCCCTGGAACTTCTGGATCAGCGGGAACATCGCCCGCATCTCCTCCTTGCACGGCTTGCACCACGTCGCCCAGAAGCTGACCACGGTGACCTTCCCCTTGCCGATCGTGGCAACGGAGGTCTGCTCGCCATTCGGTTTGGCAAGCAACTGATCGAGCGACGAAAGATCCTGCGCCGAAGCGCGCCCGCCGACTAGCGTCAGCGCGGCAAGAACGGTAAGGACGGAGATGAAGCGCTTCATGCGGGGTCTCATGGTTGGCATGGAAGATAGGTCGGGGACGATTCGCGTTGCAGGATATTTGTTCAATGTCAGATGTCAGATGTCAGATGTCACAAGCGGGACGGGTTTCGGCTCTGATTCTCGTATGTGACATCTGACATCTAACCTTTGACATCCAACATCAGAATCTCACTGCAAACCCCAGGGTCGGCAGTATCGGTAGCATCGCTACCTCCCTCGTCGTCAGCTCGATCTTTTCGCGGTCGACGCGGTAGCCGCGGGAGATGATGTTCGAGCGGTTGTAGGCGTTGACCAGGTCGAGGTAGATCGACCAGTCGAGCCCCCACCAGTCGGTGTAGACCGTCGCGCGCAGGTCGAGCCGGTGGTAGGCCGGCAGACGCTCGGAGTTGACCGCGGCGATGCCGCCGCGATCGACGCGGAAGATCGCTTCGCCGAAGATGTTCGTCGCCACCGCCGGACGATCCTCTCCCGTCGAATCGCGCCGCATGATGATGATCGGCGAGAATCCCGTCGCCGGCGTGTACGGATAGCCGCTGCCGTAGCGGAAGCTCGCGCCGAGCTCCAGCCAGTCGTTCGCCCGGTAGTTCAACACGACATTGACCGTATGACGCTGGTCGAAGTTGAATGGGTAGGTGATTCCGTCGCGATGTCGGTTCGCCCACGCGAGCGCGTAGCTCACCCATCCGCTCAGCGGCGAGTCTCCCGATGAGCCGATCTTCTGCAGCATCACCTCCATCCCGTAGGCCTCACCCGTCGCCCCGTTGACCGGCACGGTCGTCACCGAGTCGCTCGGCTCGAGCACCGGACGTGACCATCCCGACGGATACCGCGGGTTGCCCCCCGGCACCTGCGTGCTCACGTACCGCGTGCCCGCCAGCTTCTGCTGCACGATGAGGTCGTCGAAGTCCTTGTAGTAGCCCTCGAGCTTCACCTGCCACTCGTCGGTGAGCATGCGGTCGGCGCCGAGCACGTAGTGCATCGAGCGCTCCGGCCGCAGGCTCGCGATCTCGGGGGAGGTCAGGTCGAAGAACGTCTGGCCGTCGATGAGCTTCTCGTAGCCCGGGGACTGATAATACAGGCCCCACGCACCGCGGACGGTCGTCAGCGGATCGACCGCCCAGGAGAACGACGCCCGCGGCGACGCGTAGCTGCGGTCGAGCATGCCGTAGTAGTCGAGCCGGGCACCGAGCTGCACGTAGAGCTCGTCGCCGAAGCCGATCCGATCCTGCACATAGGCGTGCGCCCGCGGGAAGTCGACCTCGGAGTTGATGCTGTCGGGAAATCCACTGCGCCGGCCCGCCTCACGCAGCGCGAGGAGCATCGAGTCGGGCTTCGACGAGAACTCGAACCACGTCCGGATCAGATCGATGCCCACGCCTGCCTCGACCAGGTGGTCGCCGATCGCCGCGCTCGTGCGGTTCGCCAGCGAGTACTTGCGGAAGTTGAAGGCGGCGTTGCCGTCGTCGATGCCCAGTCCGGGAGGATCGTCGGGATCGATGCCTCGACTGCGCAGCGAGTCGCGGATCGCCGGAGGCAGCGCCTGCAGGATCCTGATCAGGCTGTCGCGCGTGATGTCGCCGTAGAACAGCCGGCTGCCTCCCTCTCCGCCGAACTCCGTCTCACCGGTGTTCTGATACCAGCTCGCGATGGTCTTCGTCAGGAACCGCTCGTTCGGCGCATAGCGCCACGACGCACCGGCGACCCAGTTGTACGACTGGTCGACGACGCTGATCGAGTCGATCTGCTCGCGCTCGGCCGAGGAGTGCAGCTCGGTGCCGTCGCGGTTGAGCAGCGCGTTGACGACGATGCTGTGCTCCGGCGCCGGTCGCATCAGCGCCTTGAACTGCACGTCGGTGAAGTTCGGCAGCGCGACGTCGCCCTCGAGCATGTCGAGCGACCGCAGGATCGGCTCGGCGATCAGGTCGTAGTAGGTGCGGCGTGCCGAGAGGAGCCATCCCCCCTTGAGCCCCGCCGGCAGCGCTCCCTCGAGCACGAGGTTGGCGTTGGTGACCGAGGCGTTGAGCGTTCCGGTGAGCGCCTCGTCGCGCTCGCCTTCGCGGTTGGTCACGTCGAGCACGGCCGAGAGCCGGTCGCCGTAGTTCGCCGGGAAGCCCGCGGTCAGCAGCGTGATGTCGGCGATCGTCTCGGGATTGAACATCGAGATCAATCCGTACAGACGGTAGGGATTGAAGATCTCGATGTCGTCGAGGACGATCAGGTTCTGGTCGGGACCGGATCCGCGGACGACGAGCTGGGCGGAGAAGTCGTTCGGAGCCAGCACGCCAGGCAGCGATCGTAGCGATCGCAGCACGTCCTCGGCCGCGCCGGGCAGGTACTTCGCCTCGCGGGGCTCGATCCGCGTGACGCTCGGACGTGTGTCCGACTGCTCCTGGCGCTTCGAGGCCCGCACTTCGATCTCGCGCAGACCGACACTGCCGGAGCCGAGCGCGATCGTGACCGCGACGGTCTCGCCGGCGCGCACGGTGACCTTCTGACGGACCGGCTCGGAACCGATCATGCGCGCGATCAGCCAGTGCTCGCCGGCCGGCACGCGCTCGATGCGGAAGGTGCCGGCCGCGTCGGTGAGCGCGCCGAGGGTCGTGCCCTCGATCTGCACCGTGGCGCTGACGAGTATCTCCCCCTCGCCGTCGCGTACGACGCCGCGCACCGCACCGGTCTGGGCGGTGGCGTCAGCGGCCAGTGCGGCGAAGGCCACGAGAGTCACAAGGGTCACGACGATCAGGCGCGAAACGGTCTGCATCGAACTCCTGGATTCGGATTGCCGGATGACCCGGCGACGTTGACGGGTGGCGGGGGATCTCGAGAACGTACTGCACGCCCCGGTCCAGTTCAATGCGCTGGGCACGCCGGGTACATTTCGTCACGGCGCGGGAGGATACCGCCGGGCGCTACAGATACGAGATCCGGGCACGGCGGGATTGCCGCCGGCGGCGAGCGGGTCGGGCCCGTAATGGCGACGGGGTCCCCATCGGCTCGATGGGGACCCCGTCGCGAAGTCGGAATGGCGGTAACGGTCTATTGACGGACGATCAGCCTGCTGTGCGCGATGACCGCGCCGTCGGGTCCGACGGCGCGCACCATGTACAGTCCGGCGGCGAGGCCGTCGACCGCGAGCGAGCGATGCGTCGACGGGCCGTCGGCGCGGTCGTCGATCACCGTGGCTCCGCGCAGGTCGCTGACGACGACGCGGCTGCCGGCCGGCAGCGTGGCATCGATCGTGACCCGGTCGATGGCCGGATTCGGCACGAGGCGCAGCCCGGCCGCCGGGCGCGCGGCGAGCGGCTCGGCGACGCCGGTCGGCACGAGGCTGCCGTCGTAATACACGATCATTGCGATGCGCGTCAGGCCCTCGTTGGTGATCTTCACCGAGTCCGGTCCGGCGGTGATCGTCTCGTTGAAGAGGAATCCGCCGGTGCCTCCGATGATGTCGCGGAAGTTGATCGAGTCGATGCCGGCGGGCAGGGCGTGCGGCATCACGAGCGTGATCACCTGGCCGACGCCGCGCTGGATCTCGAGGTAGTAGCGCAGTGAGAACTTCCTCGCGCTGCCGGAGGCGACCGAGTCGGGGATGCCGCGGACGTCGCGGTCGATCCAGGCCGGCTCGGTGACGTGCTGGGCATCGTACATCACGTAGAGCGAGGCCGGCGGAGCGCCGGGGATCTCGCGCTCGCGGACGCCGTTCGGCAGGCGCCAGTCGATCGTGTCGGTGTACTCGCCGCCGAAGCCGAAGACGCGGTACAGCGGTCGATCGACCGAGTACGGCGCGTCGCTATGGATCATGATGGAGTCCAGCAGCCGCGGCCGGTCCTGCGCCGAGGCGCCGGCGACAGTGGCGATGACTCCAAGGGCAATCAGGAGCAGTTTCTTCATCGTCTCTTCTCTCGAATGTGTCGGTTCGACAGTGGCAGTGTGCAGCGATCGCGGAGCGCAAATTACGCGCCGCGGGTACTCGAAAAGAAACGGGCGGGCTCTTGTGCAGAGCCCGCCCGTTGCGTGTCGCGAGTGTGCGAGCGGTTTACTTCGAGACCACCATCTGGCGGATCTGCGAGACTCCGTCGGCGGTGGTCATCTTGTAGACGTACACACCGGCCGGGAGGCCTGCAGTCGAGAAGGTGATCGTCCGGCGTCCGACGACGCGATCGTTGAGCAGCGCCATGACCTCGCTACCGAGCGAGTTGTACAGCGCCACCGAGACGACCTCGTCGGTCGGCGAGACGATATCGAAGCTCACGTTGCCCGACGTCGGGTTCGGGAACGCGCTACCGAGCTCGATCGCACCCGACGCAACCGTCGTGATGCGGACTGACTTGGTGAGCGAGTTCGTGACGCGGACCGCGCCGGCCTGGCCACGGGTGAACGTGCCGAGCACCTCGCCGGTGAGGGCGTCGGTGACGACGTAGTTCGCGTCGGCGGTGGCGACCGAGAGGACGACCGGGTACGAGACGCCCTGGAAGCGGACGACGTGCTCGCCGTTCAGATCGGCAGCCGTGCTGACGAATCCGTTGTTGCCGAAGCGGACATCGAACATGTCACGCGCCGGGACCGGAGGCAGCTCGAAGCGGCTGGCGTTGACCGAGCCGTTGTCGAGACCGAAGTACACCGTGCCGACCTTCTGACCGTTGTCGCTGACCGACAGGCGGTTGAGCGAGCGGTACGAGTCGTTGATGGCCGCCTTGTCGAAGGCTCCCGGAGGAGCCGCCAGACGATAGTAACCATCACGGTTGATCTTGAGCCAGTAGCCGAAGCCCGGCGCAAGGATCGAGGTCTGCTCGTAGCCACGATCGGTGAGGTAGCGATACATCTCACTGATCAGGCTGGGCGAGCCGCTGCCCGGGATCGGGCCGAAGCTGATGTAGTCGACGGTCGACGGAGCCGAGAGGGCACCGACGGTGTTCCAGCCCTCGAACAGACGAACGCGGAACGGCGTGCGGAGCTCGTGGATCTCACGAATCTGCGTGCCGGCGATCGTGCGGTCGACGGTTGCGCCGTACTTGACGAAGTAGCCGCGACCGACCTCGAGCGAATCCGCCTCGATGTACTGGTTCTGCGTGAACTGCAGCGGCTTGCCGGAAGCGATGTTCGGGAACACGATCTGCGAGAGCGCGTTCGACGGCGAGACCGGCAGCGACACGAGGTTCCAGCCACGGTTGATCTCCGGGAACTGGGTCACCGACGGCACCGTGTACTCGATGCAGAAACCGGTGACGCGAGCGTCGGTGATCGTGATCGCGCGGCGCGAGCCGCCGATGCTCGTGGCGTTGCGCATGTCGATGCTCAGGAACGCACCGTTCTGGTTGTCGCGCAGGTACAGCGAGCTGCCGGCCGGGAAGTCCTGGGTGTTGTACTCGATGACGATCGGGTAGTTCGCCGGGGTTCCCGCGCTGAAGCGCACGCAGTAGATCAGGGTCGTGTTCGTACGGAAGTTCCGAACGTCGAGGCTGTTCTCACCGTTGGTCGGCACGCCGCCGGTTCCACGGGTATCGATCAGGCCCTTGAACGCCGGGTTCGCATCGGTCACCGACGGCGGGAAGAAGCGCGCGAAGAAGCGCGTCGAGTCCGGAGCAAGCTCCGCCTCGGCCTCGCCGAAGAGCGTGTCGACGTTGTCGGTGGCGGCGACGCCGGTACCGAACGTCAGGTACGTCGTGTCCGGACGCGTCGCCGAGTTGCGGAACAGCAGCGAGATGCCGAAAGGATTGGTCGACTCGGTGGTCGAATCCAGCTGCGACTCGAGCGGGTTGCGCGTGACCAGCAGCACGACCTTCAGACGGACGGCGCTGTTGACGGCGTCGACCGAGCGGATCGTGACGTAGCCCGTGTAGATGCCCGGCGTCGGGTAGTCGGCATCGTCGGCCGGCAGCATCGCCGGGTTGGCGACGATGTTGAAGTTGAGCTGGCCACGGATGTTGCGGATGAACATGCCGCGGGCGCCTTCCTCACCACCCTGGCCAACGCCCGGCGGGAGGTTCGGTGCATTCGTATCGACGCGCAGCCATGCCTGGTCGGTCTCGACCGAGAGGTTGCGGAGCTCCGAGTTCGGAATTCCGTTGACCAGCAGGATGTTGCGGTAGATGCGCTGGACGTTGCCGTAGTAGGTCTGCAGACGCGACGTCAGCTCGTAGTCCGAGATGTCGCCGTTGATCGTCACGACCTGGCTCGGCGGCAACAGATCGATGCGCGGACGCGGCGTGATCTGGATGACGGCCGAACCGTAGTTGTTCGGATACTGGATCGGGAACACCGGGCTCGGCGCAACGCCGGCCTGGATCGTCTCGAAACGACGGGCAACCATCTCCGGGGTCACGCGCGAGACTTCGTACTCGTTCCACGAGATCGAGTCGCGGGTGAGGATGAGCTGGTCGCGGTTGACGCCCGCGGTGCCACCGGTGTGCTCGCCGACGACCTCGAAGAGGACGTAGCAGAGAACGGCCGTGTCGCGGAACTGGCAGCCCGTGAAGTTCGGGTTGTTGCGCGGCGACAGCGGCAGCGGCAGAGCCGAGCTGGCCGTCACCATGATGCGCTCGCCGTTGGCGGAGGCGCCACCGACGGTCGACAGCTTGTAGGTCGGATCGAGATCGACGTCCCAGCTGAAGTTGAAGTTCTTCGCGAGGACGGTCGTGTCCTGCGGAAGATCACCGCGCTTCTGGATGCCGACCGCGCGCATGAGCTCGCGATTGTACTGAAGCTTGAACTTGAAGCTGTAGATCGGCTCGGCCGTCAGTCCCGTGACGTTATCGGTGATCGAGTCGAGACAGTTCTTGACATAGATCGGGAGGGCCAGGTAGCGCTTCTCGCCGGGTCCTGCCTCTGCGACGTAGATCGTATCCCTCGAGGTGATGTCGCTGGTCGCGGTCGTGAAGACCTTCACCAAGCTGAGGGTGGGGAGCACCTTTCGTCCCAGCTGAGCGTAGCCCGTGCTCGTCGAGAGCAGCGACAAGGCTACGAATGCCAGGATCTGAAGGCCCCAGAACCAATACCGTTTGCGCATGGATCCTTTCTCCTTCGATTGTAAGAGCAGTTACTTTATAAAGATGAACTGTTTGCTAATCCGTTCGTTCCCGATGCGAAGCTGCACGTAGTACGGTCCGGCCGACGGTCGGTCGACCTCGAGCCGGATGTCGTGCCCCGCTGCGTGATGCTCGATGTCGGCCGCAATGCGGCGACCAAGAGCATCGTACACCATGATGTCGTCGATACGCGCGTTCGAGCGGACGAGGATGCTTCGGCCATCCCGCGAGGGAATGAGCCGGACGTCCTCGGAGCGCTCGCTCAGATCCGGTGCCGACGTCGTGGGCGTGTCGCGAACGATCGCCGAAGCCGTCACAGAAGCACCGAAGCCGTAGAACCTGCCGAGGCATGAGTTCTCATTGACGGCGGCCGTCACCATCTCGGCGGTGGCCGCGAACGCACTGTCGGTCGTGCGTCGGATGAGAACCTTCAGCAATGGTCCCTCCTGCGAGAGATCCGACGCCGCGACGAAGCGTCCCCGGATCGTGTCAGCCCGACGGACCAGCTCGACGGTGGTCCACAGGGGCTGCGCTGTCAGCGTACCGGTCTGAAGCGTATCAACGAATTCAAAGAGCGAGGTGTCTGCCGCAATACTGAAGCTTACTTCGCGGACGCGACGCTGGCGAACATTCTCCAGCGAGACCGTCAGCGTGTCGAACTCCAGGGTGTCGAACGAGCTGGCGCCCACACGCAGCGCACCGGTGTAGGCCTGACTCGTATCGCGCTCGACACGCACGTACCCGGGTCGATAACTGATCGGGTCGAATCGCGTGTCGCTCGTGAGGACGACGGAGGTCACCTGAATCCATCCATTGGGCCACGCCACCGTGTCCGGCGCCGTCACCCGTCCGTTGATGTAGACCACCGGCAGCGCGCCGCGGACGACATCGTACGGAGCCTGCCTGTCGGCAATGACGATCTGCAGCGTCGACTCCTCGTCGATGATCAGAGGAGTAACGTCCACGCGCTCGGACATGGTTCCGGATTGGATGACCAGGTCATCGAGCTCGATCGTCGACGGATCCCAGGTGACGTAGAGCGTGACACTGTAGACGTTGTCGGTCGACCGGAAGCCGATCGTCGTGTCGCCAGTGCGGAAGCTCGCGGCTCTGATCGCCGTCTGGAAGGTCTTCGGTCCGCATACGTTGAGGCGAACCGGGTCGATCCAGACAGTGAGGGGCCGTGTCTCCTGGGCCGTGAGCGACGGAGAGCATAGGCAGCAGATGAGTGCTGCGAGTATGGCGCTGACGCCCTGATATCTCACGCTATGCTCTTCAGTCTCCCGACGGGCTGGATGTTTTCAAGCGGCATCGTGCGAGAAGCGACCAAGGGGTCCGGAGCCCGAGAGCTCCGGACCCTTCGGTATCATCACTTCTCGACGTGCATCGGAACGGTACGAACCTCACCGCCGGCCTCGACGCGGGCGTAGTAGACACCGGCGTCGACGGGCTTTCCAGCCGCATCGATGCCGCTCCACTGCGCCGTGTAGGTACCGGCACCGAGCTCGCTGTCAACAACGGTCGCGACCTCGCGGCCGAGCACGTTGAAGATGCGAACGGTGACCGCACCCGCGCTCGGGACGGTGTAGGCGAGCGTCGTCGCCGTGTTCACCTTGAACGGGTTCGGGAAGTTCTGCGCGATGCTCAGCGTCGTGGCATCACCGGTGGTGGCGCCGAAGATGTTGAGTTTGCGCGCGGACTTCGCCTGGTTGTTCCACGAGACGTTGCCGAAGGCCACGTCACCGTTGTCATCGGCCTCGACGACGAGCACCGCCACGACATCATCCTCACGGAAGTTGCCGGCCGCTGCGATCGCGACGCGATTGTCCGAGGCGTTGGCCTCGACCCACGCGCGATCGGTCCGCGGCATGGTGCGCACCTCGACGATGCGGGCACCATTGACGACATCGAGCGAGACGCCGCTCGCGCCGCTGACCGCGCCGTTGAACGTCACCGGAATCTCGACCCGACGGCCACCGAGCGTACGGGCACCACCAAGGGTGATGTCGCTGGCGCTGGTGATCGGGGCGACCTTGCCGGTGAAGTGCGGAAGCGTATCCGGCAGCCAGGGCATGACCGGGAGCTTCGCGGCGAGGTAGAGCATGATCAGGGCCGCATCCATCTCGTCGGCATCGAACAGGAAGCCCGAGAAGCTATTGTCGTTCGGGAACGGCAGCTCGGGATTCACATCCTTCGTCGGGAAGAACTTCTTGTAGCGAATGATGTCGCCGTTGAAGTTCGTCGAGTCGAGGGTGTTGTTGTAGTTACGCGTCGAGAAGAAGAAGCGACCGTTGTGGTTGACGTCACCGTGGAAGCCATGACGGCCCGGCACGGAGTCGAAGTCCACATTCCGCGATGCGGTGTGACGAAGGATCAGGATGACGTCGGCGAACGTCACGAACAGGCGCTGATCCTGACGGATCGCCTGCGGCACGTTGCGATTGAGCTGCGTGAGGTCCGCATCTCCATCGCCCCATCCCGGAGCGCGCTCGCGGCAGTTCGACTCGAAGCGGAAGACCTGCGACGGGAATCCGGTCGGCGGATACGTCGAGGTCAGGCGACGGCTGAACAGGAGGCTGTCACGGTTGAAACCGTTCTGCAGCCACGAGACCGCGTTCATGAAGTTCGTGTTGCCACCCGGCACTGCCGGCTCGTCTTCGATACCGACCGACGCGCCCGACACCTTGACGATGCCACGGTTGCCAACGGGTCCGTAATGGAACTCGATGCTTCCCTGGCGCGCGAGGCAGTTGGTCGTGTCGCTGTTCTGGATCAGATAGACCTGGAACGTGCCGATCGACGAGGCCTGCGAACGGATGTTCGCAGGATTCGCAAACGGATTGTCCGGATCGTTCGGATCGAAGCGGTAGTTGATGTTCAGGTTCTCCCACTCGACGACGAGGGTATCCGGCGAGCCGCCGGTTCCCGGACGATTGACGTACCGAATGAAGCTCGGCACGTACAGACGACCACTGGGATCCTCGGTATCGAAGCCCGGCGTACGCAGATAGTGATCGCCGAAGAAGGGCGCCACCGTCAGGTTCGGACGGGTGTTGTTGAAGAGCGAGTACGGATCATCGCCGAAGAACCCGGCGCTTCCGGTCGTCAGCGGATTACGGAAGCTGATCCATCCGTTGACGCTGACGTAGATCTGGTTGTAGGTCTGCCCGTTGTAGTCGAAGTCGAATCCGATCGGAATCGGACCGGCGACTCCGTTGTCCGGGTCGACTACTCCACTGAAGAGCTCGACGAAGCTGGCGCGCGGAATAATGACGCCACGTGCTGTCTGGGGCTGGTAGATCCTGGGCACCAGTCGCAACGTGTAGTCGTTATAGATCTGCGCGCTCGCTTCCTGGGGCACTGCCATGACCGCCATGGCGGCCAGAGCGAGGGCTCCGAAGAAAGTACGACGCAGGCTCATTCCTTGTCTCCTTGGTTTATAGCTCGTTGTAATTGCTTGCGAGAGTAAACGCCGCTGTGCGTTCCCTCTGCCGAGGGTCGATCCTCACCGGGGGCCCCGATCACTCGGGGCCTCCCGGCGGATCGTTCATGCATCGGGATCGCTTGCCCGACGGTTATCGCACGCGCACCATGGTGCGCGTCAGAACCGTCGTGCCGGCGGTCAGGCGGTACGTGTAGGTACCGCTGGCCACCACATCTCCCTTCTCGTCCGTGCCATTCCAGAGCACCTTGTTGGTGCCCGCGTCGACGTTGCCGTCAATCAGGGTCTTCACCAGGTCGCCCTGGATGTTGAAGATCTGCAGCTTGACGTCGCCGGCCTTCGGCGCGATGAATCCGATCTCGGTGTTCTCGCTGAACGGATTCGGGAGGTTCGACAGCAGCATGTAGCTGGCCGCACCCGTCGTCGGCATCTCAACACCCGTCGGCAGGCCGTAGGTGATGACGAAGCCCTGGATACCGGCCGTCTGGATGATCTCCAGGCAGGCGATGGTACCGGTGACGGTCAGGTTGACGCCACTGCCCGGCGTGATGCGGACACCACGGCCCGTCGGCGCCTTCATGTCGACGCGGAAGACCGCTCCACCGACCTGGTCCATGATGTGGATATTGCTCGTCGCCGTCGCGGCGTCGTTGATATCCCAGCAGATGAAGACCGGGTAGTTGAAGCTACCACCCTGGAGGAATCCAGGCTGGAAGACTGCCTTCCATGCAAGCGGTCCCTGTCCGGCCTGCGGTGCCTGCGGGAAGATGTTCCGCAGGATGCCGTTGGTGGTCGGAACCGTCCAGCGTGCGTCGAAGACGTCGCGCGGCGGCTGCGGCGGCAGCTCGTACTCGCAGTAGTTGGAGTCGAGGTTGCCGCGCGCACCACTCTCCTCACCGGTCGTGGCGTTGCGCGCCATACCGAAGACGAGACGCTGCGTGGCGTTCTGACGGTTGGTCTCGATGATCGTGTTGGACACGAACACCGGAACCGTCCAGTCGGTCGGCTCGCTGACAGCGATCTGGTACACGAGCGAGTCGATGTTACCAGCGATGTCGGTCACGCGGATCACGATGCGCACCTTGCCGGTGTCGCGGATCGTGTTCGCCGGAGCGCTGATGCGCAGGTTGCACATCGTGTCGTTCTGGCCCGCACCACCGTCGATCGTCGACGGGGCGATCGTGAAGCCGGCCGGCGAGATCACCTCGAGCGTCAGACGCTCGGTGAACCGGATGCGCGGCAGGTCGCGATCGGTGACGCAGATCGAGTCCTCGTACGCCTCGGTCGGATCGACACAGACGATCGCCGGACGTCCGAAGAGACGCGGACGATGCTGGGTCGAGTCAACCTCGAGGATGTACGTGCGGACGTCCGTCAGTCCGTTCTCGTCGGTGACGACAACCGTCACCGTCTCAGGTCCACCCGTTGCGTTGGTGCGCGGGGCGTCGTTGAGACCAGGCGTGCCGTAGAGCATGCCCGAGACCGGGTTGACCTTCAGCCAGCTCGGCGTGGTCTTCGGAGCCTCGAACAGGCCCGCCTCGAAGTAGCAGTTGTCGCGGCGGACATAGGCGATCGTATTCGTGTGCGACACCGGGGTGCCGTTCGAATCGAGCTCCGTTCCACCGGTCTGGTACTTCGCCGCGTTCAGAGCGTCATCACGATAGATGAGCTCGTAGCGCAGACGCTGGTTGAAGTTCAGATCCGTGGCCTGAACGCGACGGGTCGTGTCGGAGAGATTCGGATTGTAGTCGAAGTCCTCCTTCGCCGTCGGCAGCACCAGCGGTCCTGCGACCGGCTGCAGCTGCGGAGCGACGTTGACCATCACGCGCATGTCGCGCTTGTTCTGTCCCATGTGGCCGTCGTGGACGACCACCGTGAAGACCGAGTCAAGGTTGAACGCGTTGTTCTGCTGGGTCGGATTGCGAAGCAGATTGATCGCCTCGAGCGAGTCAATGCGGATCACAATGTTGCCCTGGCGCAGGAACGTCGCGCCACGATCAGTGACGAGCGTCGCATCGTGCAGGTAGGTGTCGGCCATCCAGGTCGGGCGGACCTCACGAACGTCGTCGCTCGAGGTGTCGCCGGTCTCCGGGTAGCGAGCGATGAACTGGAAGCCGTAGGTCGTGCGACCGTACGGGAAGCGCCAGCCCTCGTTCTGTGCGTTGTTGTCCTCCTGCTCGTCGTCCGTGTTGAGGTCGAAGTTGAACCGCAGACGGTTGGTCAGGTTCGCAACCACGAAGCCCGGACGATTCGTCGGACACGGCGTGCTGTCGGCCAGGAAGACCGGAGGGGTATCCTGGACGAAGATCCGCATGCGATAGGTCGTCGTCGTCGCTCCACCCACGTCGACCGTGTCCTGCTGGAGGTAACGAGCGTTGCGCGCATCGTAGACCTGGCAGTTGAAGTACGGCGGGTAGAGGAAGATGTAGCGCGACACGATCGTGTCGGGCAGCAGGCCACGGAGCGAATCGATCGTCTGGATTCCCGGCGGGTAGTTCGACACCCGGATCTCCAGCAGCTCACCACCCGGAACGACGTCCGGATTGTGCGGCGTGCCGAAGAAGCGGAGGAAGCCGCGGCTGTGCGCGCTGTCGCGCGTGCTGCGGTTGCTGCCCGGATAGACGATCTCCGACTTGAGCCACGAGGCCAGACGAACCTGCGTCGGGTCATTGCTCGGCACGGTCGTGCCGTTGAAGAACTCCTGCAGGAAGTTGTACTCGTAGCGCAGGCCCGTGTAGCGGTACGGGAAGTACAGCGAGCGCGGATCGAAGAATCCGTTCACGTCCGTCGCGGTGACCTCGAAGATCTCCGAGATCGTGCGGCCGTTCGTGTCGCTGCGGTACACCTTGTCCTCGACGAGGAAGCGCGAGTTGCGCAGCTCGACGGGGTTCTTGTTCTCGAGCGAATCACGCTGACCGTAGACGACCGGGGCCGGAACGCTGTTCAGGTCCGCAATCGAGAACTCCAGTCCGGTGAAGCGCGCGTTGTCGACGACACTGGTGATCGTGCCGACGGTGTCCCAGAGAGCCGTGCGCGAGACAACCCAGATGCGGTCGCCGGTCAGCACCGGCAGCGCACGGTAGCGCTCGCCGGCGTAGTAGTCGGCAAACGAGACCGGGTTGACACGGTTGATGTAGCGGAAGCCCGCACCACCAACCTCGAGCGGGCTCATGCGGCCACCGTAGCGACGGCCCTCGAGCGCGACCGAATCCTCGTACTCGGCAGCACGCATGCGTGCATACTCGATACGCTCCTCCGGATCGGTGATCGAGCCAGGAATCTCACCCGGGGTATCCAGGTAGAATCGCGGCGACAGACGGTAGATCTCGCCGATCGAGAAGGCGGCGCGACCCTCGAAGGTGCGACGCGCGACCGGATCGCGGTTGATCGAGTCTGCCACGAACTCCGTGCGTCCACGGAAGACGTTGCCGCCCTCCTGGAACTGCTTGAGGTTCGCGCGGATCATCTCACCGGTCTCGACGTTGATCACGAAGAAGACGGTGTAGTTGAGCGCCCAGCGGTCATCGTTGTTGCGATTGATGTCGCCGGTGTAGTTCGCACGCGACTCGAGGAACAGCGGATATCCGATCGGATGTCCACCCACGAACTCGCGCTGCAGGGTACGGTAGATCGAGTCGACGTCGGCGATGAACGGATCACGCGTCAGTCGGCGGACGACCTGGTTGGCATACACACCCGTGCCGAAGCGGTTCAGGCGCGGCGGGATGCCGACGGCGAAGTCCTCGATCGGCGCCATGCGCGGCTTCGAGTAGTCGACCGCCTTGATGTCACGTCCCTTGTCGAAGATGTCGTAGACGCGACCCTGCATGAGGAGCGTGTCCGGAATCAGACCGACCGGGACCGGCGTGTACGAGTACAGGTTCGGCGACTCGAACGGTCCCTGCTGGTTGACGATCGCCGGGTTGCGCAGCGGAAGCGTGCAGGAATCACCCTGGATGTAGAAGGTGTTCTGCAGCGTTCCCGACGGCAGGATGGTCGTCACCGGTGCCTGGACATCTCCCCAGAAGTTGCCGCGCAGCGAGTCGATACCGCTGAGTCCGACACCACCCGGAACCGACGGCGCATCCGGCAGACGGATGATGAAGCGCGCGCGGTTGTCATAGATGGCGTTGGCGTCGGTATGGTACGCCGTGCTCGGCATCGGGCCCTCGATCTCACCGTAGAACGTCGCTCCGGCAGTACGGCTGGCGGCCGGGCTGAGGAGGTAGTTCTGGATGGTATCGACCTTGGCACCCTCCGTCGAAACGGCGAGGTTGTTCGCGACGAGCGACTTGTTGAAGACGACGCGGAGGTCGTAGTTGTCCGAGTAGACGGCCGAGCCCGACCACGCCGTATCCTTCTCGATGCGGACGCGGTGGAGGATGACCGAGTCGGTGCGAGCGACACCCGGGTTCGGGTTGCCGGTCTGGCGATCGTTGATGTAGATCGCGCCACCGAGACCGACGCCGTTACGAAGCGGATCGTTCAGCGTGCCACCGTGCGGGGCCGTGTTGTGCGTTCCGGTCGTGATCCCGTTCTGCCAGGCAGCGTTGCCGAGGAAGCGGGTCATCTGGCGCTGGTCGTAGGGCATCGGGCCCTCCTCGAACGGCACGCCGACGGCGTTGACGAAGTCGAAGGCCGAGTCGCCTGCGGCGAGGAAGTAGCGGTTGTCACGCTGACCCGGGAGGATCAGAGCGATGGCGCCACCGTTGCCCCAGATCGTGTAGTTGCGAAGGAACTCGACCGAACGGTAGAAGTTGGTCTGTCCCGACAGCGAGTACACGCCACCACCGCCGAGGATCTCGGGGATGATCGCGGCCGGCATGTAGTAGTCGTCGCGGACGGTCGCGGTGCCGAACTCGGCGCCCGCTGCCATCGGTGCGGCGACAGGATCGTAGATCTTGATCAGACGGGTGTCGGCGACACGCGCGGTGTCACCGGCCGTGTTGTACGAGATCAGGACGTTCTCGACGGCCGCGCGGCTGAGCGACGGGTTGGTGCGGTTGTCGATGACAATCGCGCCACCGGCCAGACCGGCCGAGTTGCTGTCGAGAAGGATGCGACGATCGATCGTCGGGTTGCCCGGAGCGGTCGGATCGACGCTGAAGAGGAACGGCGCCTGCATGCGGATATTCCGCTGCGTGTACACCGCACCGCCGTCGTACTCCGCGATGTTGCGGATGAACCACACGCTGTCACCGATGATCGGCGAGAGCAGCGGATCGAGCGACACATCCGGACGGGCCTGCAGGTAGAGAGCTCCACCCTGTCCCGACTTGTTGTTGCGGAACAGCACGTTGCCGAGCGCGGTGAACTCCGGCGAAGCCGCCGACATGTACACACCACCACCCTGCGACATGCGGCCGCGGTCGATGTAGTTCGCCTCGTCGACGTTCGGCGTCGCGGTGAAGTTCGCCTGGAAGCGCGAGAGCTCGAAGTGCAGCGACGTCGAGTCGCCGACATAGACCGCTCCGCCTCGTGCGCCTTCGCTACGAACGCGTGCGACGACCGTGTTCGGGTTCGTGCGCGTGTCGAGGATGTGCAGCGTCGCCGTGTCCTGGAAGTTGACGGCGTGGTTGCGCTCGAAGATCATGGTGTCGGTCGGATCGCCATTCGGGAGCAGTCCCGAGTTGACGAGCGCCGAGCCGCGTCCGAGGAACACGGTGATGCGGCGACGACCCGACACGTACATGGCACCGCCATACGCCTCGTTCTTGCGAAGCGGGCTGTAGTTACGTCCGGCGGGCGACGTGACGTTGATGCCGGACACGAGCGGGTTGTTCGTGTTGTAGATGATCTCCGGCGAGACGTTGTCGCGGTAGCCCGAGACATCGTTGGTCGTGTCGCTGACCATGACGCGGTTGTCACGGAAGATCACGCGACGGACGCGACCCCGGTTGATCGCCATACGGCCGTCGTCGTACGCCTGGCGGAACTGCGAGCCGGCCGGAGCCGACGGCGAGGTCACCGTGAAGGCGTTGATCGAGCCGAACGGCGTCGTGATCGCACCACCGTAGAGGTCGTACGTCTCGGGGTTGACAGCCGGGTAGAAGTTCGCGTTCGCCGGCGACGGCGCCGACGGATGCTGAACGTAGAACAGACCGCTCGCATCGAACGGGGCCTGGAGGAACTGCACTGCGCCGCCGTGATAGCGGGCGAAGTTGCTGTCGAAGCGGCAGTCGAGAATCCAGGTCTTCGACGAGAAGACGGTCATGGCGCCACCACCACCGGTCGTCAGGTTCTGCATCTGAGTGTTCAGATTGAAGCCTGCGGTGATCTGCGGCGAATTGTAGCCGGTTAGAGTGCTCGGTGCATAGAACTGAGTGCTCTGGACAACCGTGATGTCCTTGCGGAAGTTGACGAAGTTACAGTTCCGGAAGAACGCCGTGTCGGCGCCCGGAAGAACGACGATGTGACCCCACTCCGGCGAGAACTGATTGACCGGACGGCCACGGAAGGTGATCGGCGCGCGCACGACGTTGCGACGATACTGCGTGTTGCGCAGGTTCGGGTCGGTCGCGCAGAGGTTCCGCTTGTTCGCATGGTAGAACAGAAGCAGCGGAACGTAGCCGATGTGGTTCGGTGCGGGCGCGGTGATCTCGGGCTTGCCGCTCGTGATCACGTTCGCACGCATGTAGTTCAGATCGCAGTAACCGTTCGGGTATGCGCTCACACCCGACGTGTTATTGTTCCAGATCGCGTCGACATCACCATCAGCGATAATCCTACCGCCGACGGAGTCGATCATTCGAGAATTTGGCAGGAACTCAACCGTGGTTCCGGGCTCGATGAGGAGCGTACCGGAGATGACATAGTAGCCAGTCACCTGGTAGAGTGTGTCCCGGGCAAATACTCGGTAGTTCCCTTGAGGTAGACGACCACTGACCTGCACGATGGGAAACGTCTGCGCGAGCGCATCGCTTCCAAGCAGGACGAAAGTCATCACCAGGAGTACTGCCTTCAACAGACGGTGCATGTTTCCTCCTATGATGCAAGAATCAGAGAAACGATATGATTCGTTTGGAGAGATGTCGGACGTGTGGGAGCCGCCAGGCGGCACTGTAGAGGTAGACTCAACGTTCATGCGCTCAACTCATCACTGGACTGGTTGTTCGGCAGGCTCCGTTTGCAGACGGGACGATCGACCCCGCTCGGGGCCGATCTTCTCGGGTCGATTCTCGTCGATCGACTGACGCCGCTGCCGCGACGTCGCGCGGCTCACATCTGGACGTTGTGCCGCGCCAGCGCCAGGCGTGCCTGGGTGTTCGCCGGCGAGCTCGCGTACTGCGTCGCGACCGTGCGGTACAGCCCGATCGCCTCATCCGTATTCTTCGCGCGCTCGTAGTTGCGCGCAGCTGCAACCAGGTACTCGGGCGTGTTGAGCTCGAGTCGGTCTTCACTGGCGGCCTTCTCGTATTCCTCGGCGGCCTGCTCGTGCTTGCCCGCCGCCTCGGCAACCGCGCCAAGTCCCGCATGGGCCGCCGAGCGGACCAGCTCGGCGTCGGCGCCCGTCGCCGTCGTGTACGGCGCGCGCGCCTTCTCGTGCTGGCCAAGCGCCAGATAGCTGTTGCCGAGATAAAGCGCCGCGATCTCGCCAGCCGGCGTCGACGCCCACTTGTCGACGATCGCCGCCAGCCCGATGATCTTCGCGGTGCCCATCGTCTTCGACGAGTCGCCGCTGATCGCCACCGCGTATTCGCCACGGTCGTAGTAGGCCCGGACCCTCGAGAGCGCCAGCTGCGCCTCGTCGTTGGCGCCGGCACCCCTGATCAGATAGAAGGCGACCGCACCGACGACGGCCAGAAGCACAAAGCCGATGATGCCCAGCGTCCGCATGTTGCCGAGGAGAAATCCCCCGCCCTGCTCGGCTCTGGTCACCTCGATCTCGTCAGCCGTCTCGATGTTTGCTGTGTTCTTCGCCATTACGGGATATGGGAGCCTAAGGAAAGAGAGTTGTCGTATGCCCGACGTCAGGAGCAAGCGATGCGGAGCGTGACGTCGGTCGGACTCGTGACCGCATCACACGATGGTGGGTAAAGCGCGCCCGGAGGGACTCGAACCCCCAACCCTCAGAACCGGAATCTGATGCTCTATCCATTGAGCCACGGGCGCAGTGCAGCGATTGGAACCTTCTGCCGTGCAGACGATCGCTGGCCTCCTGTAGTTCTTTAAGGAGGAGGCGCAAATATAAACCCCGCGTTTCCTTCCGTGCAACGTCGATCTCGTCGCAGGCGGCGATTCAAGAGCTTTCCGGAGGGCTGGACCCACCACCATTCCAAAGATCTCCGCACCCCCGTTCAAGGACCTTCAGCTCGATCATGAGCATCCCTGTCGATGGGCGACACGACCCGGTATAGCAACGGTATGCCAGCAATGAGCACGCGAATCTCTTTCAAAATCGGACGTTTGATCGTGGGCACGTGAATCGTGGCCACGCAGCGTGATGAAACGTCACGGCGACTGGTACACGATTGGAGGCGCCGGCCACTGCCCCGGACCCCTCCGACCCGGCGGCGAGCCCCTCGGGAGCCCGGTCCGGACGCCTCCGGATTGGACCCGGACCGACGCCGGAGCAAATTGGTAACAAGTTCCCCGACCGTCCTCCCGAGCCCCTCGCCTAACGGCATGAGGCCCCCGCCGGATCCGGCGGAGGCCTCCTGACCATTCATCGAGGCCGTCGTGGCGGTCAGTTGACCTTGGCCGCGATCGGCGTGCGGACGCCGCTGTAGCTGACGAGCTCGCAGTCGATCGTGCCGATCACGACCTTCGTCGCGACCTTCACCGGCATCTTCCTGTCGTCGTCGGTCATGTAGACCATGATCCGCCCCTCGTTCTTGAAGAGACCGCCCTCGACCACCAGCGGCTCGACGATGACGCAGTCGAACGTCCCCGCCTTCGTCTCGACCCGCTCGCGTCCGAGGACGCGGATGCGCAGGTCGTGCGCCTTCTTGCCGTAGAAGTTCTTCAGGCGGAAGCTCTGCCCCTTCTTCATCCGCTTCAGGTCGAGCGTGCGGGTGAAGTAGAACGCGCTGAGGATGTCGTGAACGAACGGCGAGACCTCGAAGGCGCCCTCGGTCGTCCGCGCGACGTGCTTGCGCTGGTCGATGTTCGCCGAGAAGTCGCGCGAGTAGTCGCCCTCGCGGACCGACTGCTCGAAGCGCCAGGGGAAGATCCCGTCGGCATCGAGGTAGGTCGCGTAGCGGTCGCGTACCTTGAAGATCTTGTCGAAGCTCGGGGTCGTCTTGACGTCGAACTTCACTTCATAGGTCGGGCGATCGGCGACTTCGACCGGCTTGGGGCTCACCTGCATGGTGGCGTAGCCGGCCGTGATGAACTTGTAGCCGACGCTGAATGTCAGCTTCTCGCCGTAGGCGAACGCGGTGTTCGGCTGATAGCGCAGCGCCCCGCCGGCCTGCGCCTGCAGTGCCGTCGTCGACTCTCCCGCAGCCGACATCAGCCCGAAAACCGAAAGGGCGGCAATCGATCCGACGGCCGCCAGCGAGACAATTCGTTTAAACATCGGTGTATTCACGGTTCCTTTCATCCTAATCTCCGGTTCTTACGTCGTGCGCGTGATAGCGATCAGACAGGATGATGGCCTCGGGGTTTCACCGGACCCCTATCGCTTGCGATCTGTGACGATCTGATCGACCAGGCCGGTCTCGCGACCCTCGAGCATCACCCGGCAGGCGGCGACCACCCGCTCGGCCGGAATCCGCGCCACGCAGTTCTCCGGCGGATGCCGCCGCTCGCACTCGGGACAGAACGGCTCCTCCGGATGCGGCACGAGGGTCGTCACATGATCACCCCACGGTTCCCAGCGCACCGACCAGACCGGGGGAAGGCCCGGATAGAGGGCGACGACCGGCGTTCGCACGAGCGCCGCGAGGTGGGCCGGACCCGACGACAGGCCGACGAATCCCCTCGCCCCTCGCAGAAGCTCGCTGAAGCCGTCGAGGGAAATGTCGTCGACGATCGACGCCCGGGGACCGGCCGCCCGCGCGACCTCCGACGCGAGATACTCCTCGCCGCCCCCGGCCGTGATCACGATCGCCAGCTCGGGGTGCTCCTCGGCGATCGCCGCCGCGGCCCGACCGAACGCCTCGGCCGGGTACGCCGCCGCCGATCCCCGGCTGCCCGGGTGGAGCACGAGGTACTCGCCGTGCACGCCGACCTCGGCCAGCCGATGAGCGGCCTCGGCGGCGCCGTCGTCCGACACCTCCAGCGCCGGCATGGTCACCGGAAGATCCCCGTCGAAGAGCGGCGTCAACAGTCCGACGCCGTACTCGGCCTCGTGCCGCTCGCCCTTGCGCCGGTGCTCGTAGACCCAGCGCGTGAACAGCCCCGAGTACCAACGGTACCCCGTGCCGATGCGCACGTCGATGCGCGCGATGAGCGCGTCGAGCGCCAGACGGACATCCGGGCGGGCGAAGATGATCGCGTCCGGGCGCCACGAGCGCATCAGTCCGAGCGCGTGCCGGGCGTCCGGCGTCTCGAGCACGTGGTCGATCGCGGCGACACGGCGGACGATCGGCGCCGTGTACGGACTCACCATGAAGCCGACCTCTGCCTCGGGCAGCCGACTCCTGATCGCAGTCGCGATCGGCAGCGTCAGGATGACATCGCCCAGCCCGTCGGTGCGGCTGACGAGGATGCGGCGAAGCTCGTTCGTCGGAGTCAGTACTGGCATGAATGGCTCGAAAGTTCGGCCCTGAAGTTACGCCCCGGCCGACAGCCGATCCAGTCCCGCGACCGTTCGTCGGCAATGGGCCGCGTGCGCGACGGTCGCGGCCGCCGACCTATCTTCGCAGCCGTATGGAGCATCACGACATTCTTCGGCTCGCGATCGTCGGCCGCGGGCGGATGGGCCGCGAGATCGAAGCCCGGTCGCACGACCACGGGCTCGAGGTCGTCGAGCGCTTCGACTCGGCGCATCCGGTCGGAGCGGCGACGGTGATCGACTTCGACGTTGCGATCGAGTTCACGAACCCCGCGGTCGTCCTCGACAACATCGCGGCGCTGCTGCGGCTGTCGCGGCCGATCGTCGTCGGCACGACCGGCTGGCACGACGGACTCGAGCACGTACGCGCGCTCGTCGAGCAGCACCGGGGCCGTCTGATCTACGCGAGCAACTTCTCGATCGGCGTCCTGACGTTCACGAAGATCGTCCGCGAGGCCGCGCGGCTCTTCAACGACGTCGACGGCTATGACGCCGCGGTGCACGAGGTGCATCATGCGGGCAAGGCAGATGCGCCCAGCGGCACGGCGCTCGCCATCGCGCGCGTAATGCTCGAACGGCTCGAGCGTAAGAGCGCCATTCTCGGCGAGACCGCGCACGGGCGCATCGCCGCCGACGCGCTGCACGTGACGAGCCAGCGCCTCGGCGCCACCGTCGGCACCCACAGCGTCGCGTTCGACTCCGAGGCCGACACGATCGAGCTGGTGCATCGGGCGAAGAGCCGGGCCGGCTTCGCGATCGGCGCGCTGCTTGCGGCCCGTTGGATCACCGAACAGCCGCCGGGACTCTACCGCTTCGAGGAAGTCTTCTAGCGCGTCATTGCGGCGCGTCGCCGGCGCGCGACATCGACAGTCACATTGAACCGAACTCATGGGGGCGACACGATCGCTTCGCACATGCATTCAGACACGATCATGAACACGCTGTTCCGGGGGACCGGAACGGCACTGGCGACACCATTCAGGCCCGACGGATCGATCGACTTCGACTCGTACGGACGGCTCATCGATTACCAGGTCGACAACGGCATCGAGGCGGTGATCGCCTGCGGGTCGACCGGCGAGAGCGCGACGATGACGCGCGACGAGAAGCTCGAGGTCATCCGCTTCACCGTCGAGCGCGTTCGATCGCACCAGGGCAGCAGGCCGCTGGTGATCGCCGGCACCGGCTCGAACGTCACCGACCAGACCGTCGATCTGACGCGCGCGGCCGCCGACCTCGAGATCGACGGTGCGCTGCTCGTCTCGCCGTACTACAACAAGCCCACGCAACGCGGGCTGCTCGAGCACTTCGGCGCCATCGCCGAAGCGGTGCCGGAGCTGCCTCTGATCCTGTACAACGTGCCGAGCCGCACCGGCAGCACCATCGCCGCCGCGACGACGCTCGAGCTCGCGCGACGCCATCGCAACGTCATCGCGATCAAGGAGGCGTCGGCCGACCTCGACCTGTGCTCGGAGATCCTGCGCGACGCGCCCGAGGGCTTCGTGCTCTACAGCGGCGAGGACACGCTCACGCTCCCGCTGATCGCCATGGGCGCGGCCGGCGTGATCTCGGTCGTGAGCAACGAGGTGCCGCAGGAGTTCGGCGACCTCGTGCGCCATGCGCTCGACGGGCATATCGCCGATGCGCGCGCGCTGCACATGCGCCTGTTCGCGCTCATGCGCGCCAACTTCATCGAGTCGAATCCGGGTCCGGTCAAGGAGGCGCTCGCGATGATGGGCATCTTCACGAGCCCCTCGCTGCGCCTGCCGCTGGTCGGTCTCTCCGACGACAACCGGGCGCGGCTGAAGGACGTCCTGGAGCACCTCGGCCTGCTCGAAGCGAGCACCGCCTGAGCGACAATCCCCCCATGAACCCGCAACCCGCAATCGGCACTCCCATTGGATCCTGTTGAATTCTGGTCGATCTGTTCGGTCAACGGCATCGTGCTCTCCCGCGAGCAGGTGGCCCAGTTCGAGCGCTACGCCGCCGATCTGGTCTACTGGAACGAGCGTGTCAATCTCATCTCGCGTCGTGACATCGAGCACATCTGGATCCGGCACATCCTGCACTCGCTGACGCTCGTCATGAGCGGCGAGATGCCGACGTCCGGCCGCGTGCTCGACATCGGCACCGGCGGCGGACTGCCGGGCATCCCGTTGAAGATCGCGCTGCCGAAGCTCGACGTGACGCTGCTGGATTCGATCGCCAAGAAGGTCCAGACGACGGGGATGCTCGCCTCGCACATCACCAAGCACGGCATGCGCGCGGTGCGGCTGCGAGCCGAGGAGCTGCCGAACGATCCGAAGCTCAAGGGTCCCTATGACGTCGTCGTTTCGCGCGCGACGGCTCCTCTGGTGGACCTGTTGAAGTGGTCGCGCCCCGTATTGAAGCCCGAGGGGAAAATCCTTACACTCAAAGGCGGCGCTCTCACCGACGAGATCGCCCAGGCGCAGGCGCGCTTTCCCGAAGCATCGATCACCGTCCGCGACATCGATGTCAACGGGGTCGACTGGTTCGCCACCGAAGAGAAGAAGCTCGTGCGCGTGACGTTCAACGGGTAGGGGGTTTGGAGGATTTATGAGTCGAGCATTCATCGACGAGGACAGCGAGCACCAGGACGAGCTTCCCGAGATTCCGCAGTCCCACAATCCGGGCTACATCACTCCCGGCGGCTACCATCTGCTGCAGGAGGAGCTCGAGCGGCTCGAGAACGTCGAGCGGCCGCCGCTCGTCGAGGAGATGGAGTCGGGCGAGGCGGGCGCGACCGAGGCCGAGGTGACGCTTGCGCGGCTGGACCAGCGCATCCGCTATCTGCACGCGCGCATCGGGCGCGCGATCGTGATCGATCCGACCGAGGCGCCGGCCGATCATGTGCATTTCGGATCGATCGTCTCGGTGACCGACGAGCACGGACACGCCATGCGCGTGCACATCGTCGGCGAGGACGAGACCGATCCCGACGCCGGACGCGTCTCCTGCTTCTCGCCGCTGGCCAAGGCCCTGATGTCCAAGGGCGTCGGCGACGTCGCCGTCTGGCACCGCCCGATCGGCGATGCGCGCCTGACGATCACCGCGATCGAGCAGGAGGCGCCGAAGGAGTGATTCGTCGGCGACGACGACCGGGCACATCCGAGGATTCGACGGCCGCGCGGCAAGCACCGCGCGGCCGTTTCGTTTGGCGCCCCGATGCGTATCTTGATCGCGTCCACCCCCGATCCACATCTAGGCACGATGACCATGCACCGATCGCTACCACCATTGGCCTGTTTGCTCCTGCTCATCGGATGCGCGAGCGATCCGAAAGAGCTCGCCGACGAGTCGCAGGCGGACTCGATTCGCGCGCTCGTCGACGTCGAGATTCGTCAGGCCGCCGCCCGCCAGAAGGTCGAGGCACAGGCCGAGCGCGAGCGCGAGGACGCCGAGCACGCCGTCGCGACGCGCAAGCGTTGCGAAGCCGCCGGAGGACTTCCGGCGACGCTCGAGAAGATCATGGCCGAGCCGCGACTGTACGTCGGCGGCGACACCTGCGCGCGCGAGCTGACCGAAGCGCTCGTCGAGCGCTTCACCCGCAGCAACGAGAAGCAGTACCTCGAGGCGCTCGACGCGCTCTCGCGCGCCGCCGACAGCAAGTCGAACGAGGTGCTCGGCAACGCGGTGCTCGACCTGTTCCGGGCGCGCCCGGTCGAGCTCGTCCGCCATCTCTACGACCTGCAGGGTGATCCGGCGGCGACCGAGGTCGACGCGCTGCTCGTCACCGAGATCCAGCTCGGACGCAACAGCGCGTTCGACAACGAGATCCGCGCGATCCTCGAGCGACTCGAGTCCGGCGTCGATCTGACGACCGACCAGAAGCGCTATCTCGCTCGGATCGAGTCCCAGATGTGGGCATCGGCGGGGTGACGACGGGCCGGAGGCCCGGGGGACAGGCCCCTGGGGGGGCCAGGGGACAGCTGCGCAGGGGACAGCTGCGCAGGGGAGAGGTACGCCCAGGGCGAAGCCGTCCCTTGCGAAGCTGTCCCCTGGCCAA
>DATLHO010000233.1:0-20443 GCA_035539855.1 Kapaibacterium sp. (SeqCode)
TCGAACATGCCCAACACCACCCCCGACCGCGACCTCACGAAATCCTACTCCCGCGCCCAGTTCGTCGCAAAGCTCCGCCGCCTCGCCGACGCACTCGAAGCTGAGAAACCCTTCACGATCCAGGTCGCCGGCGAAAAGCTCCGCATCCCCCACGACGTCACGTTCAACATCGAGCACGAACGCACCGCAACCGACGACGAGCTCGAATTCCAACTGATATGGTCACGAGCCTAACCCCGCATGTGACATCTGACATCTAACATCTGACATCCAACATCTCGCCATGGCAACCATCATCAACGAGCGCATGACCGCCGAGATCGACGGCGAGTTCGTCGTCTTCCTCATCGGCGCACGAATCAACAAGCCGTGGAAGATTCACAAGTGGCTGCCGGTGGCGCGTGCGATGCCGCGGATGATCAAGGAGCTCGAGGCCGATCCCGAGTCGGGCTACCTCGGCGGCTTCGGCGGACCGATGGTGATGGTGCAGTACTGGCGGTCGTTCGAGCACCTCGAGCGCTATGCCCGCACCCAGGATCGCGAGCACTGGCCGGCGTGGGTCGAGTTCAACAGGAAGGTGCGCGTCTCCAGCGGTGACGTCGGCATCTGGCACGAGACCTACCGGGTGGCTCCGGGCGCTTTCGAGGCGATCTACGGGGCGATGCCCCGCTTCGGCCTGGCCAAGGCCGGCCGTCACGTGAAGGTCTCCGGCCGTCGCGACAGCGCGCGGGGGCGGATGGAGAGCGCGATGAAAGAGGCGTCAAATGTCGCCGCAGCGGGCGGGCCGATGCCGGAGATCGAACGCTGATCACACAGCGTCGCGTTCGACAGACTCACGAAAACGCAAGAGGGAGGAAGGACCGAAGTCCCTCCTCCCTCTTGCATGAATGCAGCACCGATCGACTAGCGATGTGCGATCGGATCCGGGTTGCTGTCCGGGTCGTTGCAGGCGGTGCCGTCGGAGTTGATCGTTCCGAGCAGCAGGATGCCGGCGACGTGCGGAGCGGCCATCGAGGTGCCGCTGATCGTGTTGGTGCCGCCACCGCGCCAGGTCGAAAGGATGTTGACGCCCGGCGCCGCATAATCGACCGGCGTGCCGTAGTTGCTCCACGATGCGAGGCAGTTCGTCGAGCCGATCGCCGAGACGGTGTAGATATTCGTCCCGTTGACGCGGGCCGGCGAATGGAAGATCGCATCGTCGCCTTCGTTGCCGGCGGCCAGAGCGACCTTGATGCCGGCGTTGCCGAGGGCTGCGACGGCATTGTCGAGCGTGGTCGAGACCGAGCCGCCGAGGCTCATGTTCGCCACGTCGCCGGCCGAAGCGTTGGCGCGCACGTGATCGACGCCGGCGACGACGCCGGAGATCGTGCCCGAGCCGGAGCTGCTGAGCACGCGAATGGCGACGACGGTCGCGCCGGCGGCGACGCCGACGACACCGCTCGTGTTGTTCTCCGCCGCGATCGTTCCGGCGACGTGCGTGCCGTGGCCGTTACCGTCATCGGCGCTGTTCGTGCCGCTGACGAACGTGCGGCTGCGCGTCACGTCGACGGTGAGATCCGGATGATCGAGGTCGATGCCGGTGTCGATGATCCATGCGACCTTGCCGACGCCGTCGCCGGCGCCGCCAACGCGGGTGATGCCCCACGGCGTCGTCTGCACCGTCGAGCCGCCGCCGCCGTTGCCCGGCTTCGACGGCTTGCCGGCGATCACCAGGTTGATCTCGCGATCGGGCTCGATGTACGCGACCCGCGCGTCGACGCGCAGGCGCGCGACGTCGGCCTCGCTGATCTCGCCGGCAAAGCCCTGCAGGGCGTGCGAATAAACACGATCGACCTTCGCGGTCTTCATGAGACCGGCGCGCAGGTCGCCCGCCTTCTCGGCTGAAACGCTATTGTTCAGGACGACGATGTAGCGGCCCGGGATGACGCGCGACGTCGTCGTTACCGTGTTGCTCTCATCGGCGAGCGACGCCGTCTCGAGAGGCGACGTCGACGGCTCGGTCGGCGTCGTCGAAGTGTCGCAGCCGGTCGCGAAGAGCGCGGCTGCCGCAATCGCAGGCAGAATCTGACGAAAACTCATTGAATGGGTCCTCCGTGGGATTGGACATGGGAGTCGGTAGCTAGCACAAGCTGGTCGGAGATGTGGACCTGGGGGGCTGGAGGAAGAGCGCTGCTGAACCGGAGGGACAAGGTGCGGAATTTCCACACGCGTGTCAAGAAGTGTTAGCAGCGGCGTGCGGGCGCTCAAGGCGACGCCGAAGTGCACCACCGGAGAACGCGATGTTCCCTTTCGCCGGACCCTCTTCGGCCTATGTTCACCGCATGCGATTGATCCCGACTCTCCCGTTCCTGCTCGCGGTCGTCGGCTGCGCGCCGATCTACTATCCGAACGCCGCCTACACGACGCTGCCCGTCGAACCGGGTGAGGTCGTCGGTGTCGTGCGCGCGTCGACCAGCGGCATCGAGGTGCAGAGCGTCGTGGCACCGCTGAAAAGCGCCGTCATCGGCGGCTCGGCGACGTTCCTGCACGTCCCCGGCGACGTCAGCTACATCACGCATCGCTACGGCGAGCTCGTCGCCGGATGGTCCGACACGTCGGGCCGCGCGTTCTTCGGCGCGCTCGTCGGCGCCGGTCTCGGCGCCACTGCGACGCCGCCGGGCAGCCGCTACCCGTGGGACGACCAGACCTTTGACTCTGCACGCTACGCCCGCGTTTTCGTGCAGGCGTCGATCGGCTCGCTGCGGTACGAGCGATCGATCGAGCCCGGTCAACGCGCCAACAGCGGCTTCGCTCTCGGCCTGCGCCTGGCATGGGTCCGCACGTCCGGTCTGTGGATCGACGAGGAGATCCAGCCCACGACCAGCGACTTCTTCATCGAGCCGCACGTGAGCTGGCAGAGCCGCGGCGAGACGCTGGGCCTGGAGGTTGACTTCGGTCTGTCGATGAACCCCGGCGGCGGCCTGCGCTTCCACAACAGCCCGATGCGGCTCGGCGTCGGGCTCACGTATGCGCTCGGGGGGTGGTAGGACCGCCTTTCCCTCAAACCCAACCGAGAATCTTCATCCTCGACGAGCGGAGCGAGTCGGGGATCCGTCTTCGGCGGTAGCCGTGCCGGACGGTACCGCTACCGCGGAGGAAAGATCTCCACTCCGCTTCGCTGTGTGAAGATGACGGAGTGTCACGCAGGGGGTAGAGACAAGGATCGCCCGACCATTTTTGGTACTTTCAGAGGTTTCGCTGGGACGACCCGAAACTCACTGATTGTTGAATAGAGTCGCAAAGGATAGGTACCCGCCATGCCCGACAGCTTTGGAGCTCGGTCGACCTTCACGGTCGGCACCCGCAGCTACGGAATCTTCCGCCTCGATGCCCTCGAGAACAAGGGCGTCAACCTCGCGAAGCTCCCCTACTCCCTGAAAATTCTTCTCGAGAACCTCCTGCGCAACGAGGATGACCTGGCCGTCACCGCCGAGGACATCCTCGCCGTCGGCACGTGGGATCCGAAGGCGACGCCGGTCAGCGAGATCGCCTACACGCCCGCGCGCGTGCTGATGCAGGACTTCACCGGCGTCCCCGCCGTCGTCGATCTGGCGGCGATGCGCGACGCGATGGCGACGATGGGCGGCGACCCGAACCGGATCAACCCGCTGGCGCCGGCCGAGCTCGTGATCGACCACTCCGTGCAGGTCGACGTCTTCGGCTCGCACGACGCGGTCGAGCTCAACACGCGGCTCGAGTACGAGCGCAACATGGAGCGCTACGCCTTCCTGCGCTGGGGTCAGACCGCGTTCAACAACTTCGCGGTGGTGCCGCCGGAGACCGGCATCTGCCACCAGGTCAATCTCGAGTTCCTCGCGCGCGTGGTCTTCCCGGGCGGCGACTATACGAGCAACGGTTCGGGTGAGCCCGTCGCCTATCCCGACACGCTCGTCGGCACCGACTCGCACACGACGATGATCAACGGCCTCGGCGTCCTCGGCTGGGGCGTCGGCGGTATCGAGGCCGAGGCCGCTCTGCTTGGGCAGCCCGTGTCGATGCTCATCCCGCGCGTCGTCGGGTTCAAGCTCACCGGCAGCCTGCCAGAAGGCTCGACCGCGACCGACCTCGTGCTCACCGTCACCGAGATGCTGCGCAAGCACGGCGTCGTCGGCAAGTTCGTCGAGTTCTACGGTCCGGGCCTCAGCGATCTGCCGCTGGCCGACCGCGCGACGATCGCCAACATGGCCCCGGAGTACGGCGCGACCTGCGGCATCTTCCCGGTCGACGCCGAGACCCTCCGCTACCTCGAATGCTCCGGCCGCAGCCCCGAGCACGTCGCGCTCGTCGAGGCGTACATGAAGGAGCAGGGACTCTTCCACGACGTCACCACGCCCGAGGCCGAATACTCCGAGCGCCTCGAGCTCGATCTCTCGACGATCGTCCCGAGCATCGCCGGACCGAAGCGCCCGCAGGATCGCATCGAGCTCGCCAACGGCAAGCAGGCGTTCCACGATCACATGGCGCTCATCCTCGATCCGAACGTGGGCGCGAGTCCCGCGAAGCAGGTTGGACGGTGGGAGGGCGAGGGCGGCCAGATCGAGGGCGGGAATCGCCTCGAGGACTTCTCGCAGGCCGAGTCGGCCGTGCGCTTCACGATGAAGAGCAAGGAGCAGACGCTGCATCACGGCTCGGTCGTGATCGCCGCGATCACGAGCTGCACCAACACGTCGAATCCCTCGGTCATGCTCGCGGCCGGACTGCTGGCGAAGAAGGCGGCGATGCGCGGTCTGACGAGCAAGCCGTGGGTCAAGACCTCGCTCGCGCCGGGCTCGCGCGTGGTCACCGAGTACTACAAGCGGAGCGGCCTGATGCCGTACCTCGAGCAGGTCGGCTTCCACGTCGTCGGCTACGGCTGCACGACGTGCATCGGCAACTCGGGTCCGCTGCCGACGGAGATCTCGAACGCGATCGCGCAGGGCGATCTCGTCGTCTGCTCGGTGCTCTCGGGCAACCGCAACTTCGAAGGCCGCATCAACAACGAGATCAAGGCCAACTATCTGATGTCGCCGCCGCTGGTCGTCGCCTACGCGCTGGCCGGCCGCATGGACATCGACCTGCAGAACGATCCGATCGATCGTGACGCCGACGGCAACCTCGTTTACCTGCGCGACCTCTGGCCGACGCAGGCAGAGATCGCCGACGCGATTCACGAGGGGATGCAGTCGGACATGTTCCGCGCGACCTACGGCCAGGTCTACGAGGGCACCGAGCACTGGAACGCGCTGACGGTTCCCGAGGGATCGGTCTTCGCGTGGGACGACGCCTCGACCTACGTCAAGCGTCCTCCGTACTTCGACGACATGCCGGTCAACGCGCCGCAGACCGTTGCCGACATCCACGATGCGCGCGTGCTCGCGGTGCTCGGACACAGCATCACGACCGACCACATCTCACCCGCCGGAAGCATCCGCGCCAACTCGCCGGCCGGTCAGTACCTGCTCGAGCACGGCGTCGATCCGAAGGACTTCAACTCGCTCGGCGCGCGTCGCGGCAACCACGAGGTGATGATGCGCGGCACGTTCGCGAACGTGCGCCTGCGCAACCAGCTCGTGCCGGGCGTCGAGGGCGGCTTCACGAAGTACATCCCGACCGGCGAGATGATGACCATCTTCGACGCGTCGATGAAGTACCAGGCCGACGGGACGCCGCTGGTGATTCTCGCGGGCAAGGAGTACGGCTCCGGCTCGAGCCGCGACTGGGCGGCGAAAGGCCCGCGCCTGCTCGGCGTGCGCGCGGTGATCGCCGAGAGCTACGAGCGTATCCATCGCTCGAATCTCATCGGCATGGGCATCCTGCCGCTGGAGTTCCAGCGCGAGGAGAACGCGCAGACGCTCGGGCTCACCGGTGAGGAGCGCTTCGAGATTCTCGGAGTCTCGGAGATCTTCGCGGCTGGATTCCCGGAGGCGCGCTTGGTCAACGTCGAGGCGCATCGCGCCGACGGTGTCTGCCTGCGGTTCACCGCGAAGATGCGGATCGACACGCCGCAGGAGATGCTCTACTACCGTCACGGCGGCATCCTGCAGTACGTGCTGCGCCAGCTCATGCAGGGCAAGGCGAAGGCCGAGGCGATCTCGGGCGGCATGGCGACCGTTGCCGATCCGAGTGTCGGCGGGATTCCGACGTAGGGGATTTCCCTCGACTCTTCTCTCGATTGTTCCCTCGACTCATCCGCGAAAACGTCATCCTCGCGGAGCGAAGCGAAGCGGGGATCTGTCTTCCGCGGTAGCGGTGCCGTCCGGCACGGCTACCGCCGAAGAACGATCCCCGCTTCGCGAGGATGACGATCCAGCCCGGAACGAAAGGGAAAGAGAAGCAGCAACATCCCCATCCCCCATCACGCCGGATACCCCCCCTGCCGCGCGATCGCATCGCGCCTTCCTCCTCGCAGCACCAGCGCGAGCACCACGCCCGCGATGAATCCCCCCGCATGCGCCGCGTAGGCCACGCCGCCTCCCTCCGTCTGCTCCGTGTACGCGATCGACGCGTACGTCGCGAAGAACTGCTGCGCGGCCCACAGGCCGATCATCGCCCAGGCCGGCAGCGACGTGACGAAGAATCCCCACCACACCCGCACGCGGTTCATGTGGAACATGACGATGTACGCGCCGAGGATGCCGCTGATCGCGCCCGAGGCGCCGACGGTCGGTATGCCCGACTCCGGATTCAGGAGGATGTGCGCGGCATGCGCGGCCATGCCCGTCACGAGATAGAACAGCAGGTAGCGGCCGTGCCCGAGCGCATCCTCGACGTTGTCGCCGAAGACGTGCAGGAACGCCATGTTGCCGATGACGTGCGCGAAACCGCCATGAATGAACATCGACGACAGCAGCGTCAGCCACTCTCCGTCGCGGATCACCTCGCGCGGCACCGAGCCCCAGTCGAGGATGAACTGCTGCACGCCGTCGCCGAGCATCAGCTCGTAGACGAACACGACGACGTTCAGAAGGATCAGCACGTACGTCACGATCGGCGTCGTGCGGCCGTCGCGGTTCTCATCGCCTATCGGAAACATGGACTCCCCCGGTTTTCCGTCGACTCGTCAATTGGTGCGCCAGTTCACGAACGTGCGGAGCGGCCGGGACGTGCGCAAACGCGACAGGGGGCTCGTTCGGGGCCCCCTGTCGCGTATGGAATGATGAGCCGGAGGCTCAGTAGACGGCGATCGGATCCGGCTGTCCGTCGACGTCGCCGACGGCGGTGCCCGACGTGTGCAGCGACCCGAGCAGCAGCAGACCCGCGACGTGCGGAGCGGCCATCGACGTGCCGGTCATCGACACGACGCCGCCGCCGCGACGCGACGAGAGGATCTCGACGCCCGGCGCCGCGATGTCCACGATGCCCGCGCCGTAGTTGCTGAACGACGCGAAGCGATCGCTCGCGTCGATGGCGGAAACGGTGTAGACGTTCGCGTGATTGACGCGCGCGGGCGAGACGAACGCGCAGTTGGCGCCGTCGTTGCCGGCCGCGATGGCGATGCGGATGCCGGCGCCCGCGAGGCGCAGGACCGCCTCGTCGATCGTCGGGGTCAGGCCCGCGCCGAAGCTCAGGTTGGCGACATCGCCGGCCGCGGCGTTCGCCAGCACGTAGTCGATGCCGGCGATGACCCACGAGGCCTCGCCGTTGCCGCGACGGTCGAGCACGCGCACGGGCACGACGGTCGCGCCCGCGGCCACGCCGATGCTGCCGATAGCATTGTTCAGTGCTCCGACGATGCCGGCGACGTGCGTGCCGTGACCGTTCTGGTCGTCGGCCGACGACGTGCCCGCGACGAACGTCGCAGCGTGCTCCGTGTCGACGCGCAGGTCGGGATGGTCGAGGTCGATGCCCGAGTCGATGATCCACGCGCGACGGCCGGTGCCGTCATGCGAGCCGCCGACGCGGGTCGTGCCCCACGATGTGTCCTGTGCCTTGTTGCGGCCGGTGAGCTTTCCTTCGGTCGGTCGCGCGGTGACGACGATGTCCTGCTCGACACGGCGCACCCGCGCGTCACGGGCAATGATCGCCGCGCCACGCGCGGTCGTCTCGATCGAGAAGCCGCGCAGCGCGTGGCTGTAGATCACGCCGATCGTGCCACCGGCGAGCGCGGTCAGGCGCTCGGCGACCGACCTGACGCCGGACGGGGCGATTGCGTCGTCGAGCACCACGATATAGTGGCCAGGGATGACGGGCCGGGCGAGGCTGTTGTCTGACGGGACGGGACCGGCGTCGCTGGTCGGCGCGCCGACCTCGCAGCCGGCGAGAATGAGACTACTGGCGATGAGGGCGAGCGGGAGTAACCGAGTGACCATCGGTGTGGACCTCCAATACAGCATGATGAGGGATTTCCGCGCACGTGTCGAAGCGCTGCGACAGGCATGTCGTGTCTTCGAAGGACCTGTGGGAAAGCCGTCGTCGATCGTTGCTCGGTGGGGTGCTGGGAGGCCGAGGAATCGTGACGGGCGCGCGGAATGGACTCCCGCAGAACGTAGGAGTCGCACAATCGCCAACGGTCACAGCGGTCGGGAGGTTAGCGGGGCTCAGATGAGCCGGCGGGATTTGAGCTCGAGATACTTGTTGATCGTGTCGACGGTGAGGTTCTCGGGAGCCGAGAGGATCGAGTGAATGCCGTGCAGGGCGAGCTCCTTGACGATCTGCTTCTTCTCGAGCGCGAGCTTCTCGCCGATCGCCTTGAAGTAGACTTCTTCGGTGGTCTTCGCGGGCATCTCGAGCAACTGCCGCAGCTCGGTGTTCTCGAAGAAGATGACGACGACCAGGTGGTGCCTCGCCATCGCGCGAAGTTGCGGCAGCCGGCGCTCCATTCCCGAGAGCGTATCGAAGTTGGTGAACAGCAGCAGCAGGCTGCGATTCGAGACCGTGCGTCGCAGGTGCGCGTAGAGCGCCTCGTAGTCGGACTCGAGGAAGTCCGTCGTCTGCCGGTAGAGCGCTTCGATGATGCGTCGCATCTGCATGCGCCGCCGATCGGGGACGACCGCCGCGTCGATCCTGCGACCGAAGGTGATGAGCCCCGCGCGATCCTGCTTGTGGATCGCGATGTTCGAGACGACGAGCGAAGCGTTGATCGCGTAGTCGAGCAGCGTCATGCCCGCGAACGGCATCTTCATCGTGCGACCCTTGTCGATCACGCAGATGACCTGCTGCGAGCGCTCGTCCTGGTACTGGTTGACCATGAACGCCGCACGACGAGCGGTCGCCTTCCAGTTGACCGTTCGGTAGTCGTCGCCGACGACGTACTCGCGGATCTGGTCGAACTCCATCGTGTTGCCGAGGCGTCGGATCTTCTTGACGCCGGCCTCGACGAGGCGGTTCGAGATCGCGAGCAGCTCGTATCGGCGCATCTGGATGTACGAAGGATACACCGGCACCGTCTGCGCCGCGGCCAGCCGGAACCGCCGGCGCGCCAGCCCGATCGGACCCGCGACGATCACGTTCGCTACGCCGAACGCGTACTCGCCGCGCGTCACCGGACGCACGACGTAGCGGATCTCGATGCTGCGGCCGGCGGGAATCGTCGGGTTGAACTCGAGATCGCGAACCTGCAACTGCACCGGGAGCTCGTCGAGCACCTGCGCGCGGATCGGGAAGCGATACCGGTTGTCGATGGTCAGTCGCACCTCGTTCTCGTCCCCGTTCGAGAGCCGCTCCTCCATCTCCCGACGCGCCTCCACTCCCCCGCCACGCACCAGCAGCGCGATGTCGACCGCGAGCAACAGCGCGAGCACGGCGACCATCAGGCGACCGACGACGATCATCGGCGCGAGGAAGTAGCCGAGCACGAACACCAGCGCCGTCAGCGCGAGCGCGAGCATGAAGCGGGAGTCGAGGAAGAGCGAGCGAAGAACGGTCACCTCGGAACCTCGACGCGGTCGACGATGGAGCGGACGATCTGCGCCGGACTGACGCCCTCCATCTCGCGCTCCGGCGTTGGAACGATGCGATGCTGCAGCACCGGAACGAACGCGCGCTTGATGTCGTCGGGCGTGACGAAGTCGCGACCGGCCATGGCCGCGAACGCCTTGGCGGCGGAGATCACCGCGAGCGAGGCACGCGGCGACGCGCCCAGCGACAGCGAGCTGTTGTTGCGCGTCTGGTCGATCACCTGCGCGACGTAGCGCAGCAGGTTCGGCTCGACGTGCACGGCGCCGACGCTGCGCCGGTGAGACGCGATCTGCTCGGGCGTCAGCACCGCCTCGACGACCTCGAGGTCGAGAACGCCTCCGCGCGCGTGATGGCCCTCGAGGATCGCCACCTCCTCATCGAGCGATGGATAGTCGATCGTGATCTTGAACAGGAATCGATCGAGCTGTGCCTCCGGCAGCCGGTAGGTGCCCTCCTGCTCGATCGGGTTCTGGGTCGCGACGACGACGTAGGGAAACGCCATCGGCCAGGTCGCTCCGTCGACGGTGACCTGGCGCTCCTCCATGACCTCGAAGAGCGCGGACTGCGTCTTTGCGGGAGCGCGGTTGATCTCGTCGATGAGAATGAAGTTCGAGAAGATCGGTCCGCGGCGGAACTCGAACTCCGAGGTCTTCATGTTGAAGATCGACGTGCCCAGAATGTCCGACGGCATCAGGTCGGGCGTGAACTGGATGCGCGAGAAGTCGATCGAGAGCGTCCGCGCCAGAAGCTTCGCCGTGAGCGTCTTGGCGATGCCCGGCACGCCCTCGATCAGCACGTGGCCGTCGGCGAGGATCGCGGCGACGAGCAGCTCGAGCATCTCGTGCTGTCCGACGATGATCTTCCCGATCTCCGCGCGCACGCGCTGCACCGCCGTCTCGAGCCCCGCCAGGTCGATGCGCGGTGCGAATGGCTGAGCGTCTCCCTCGGTCGTAGTCGTCTGTTCCACGTGCTGTCGGAGTTGGTTGTTCGGTTGATTCGACTCTGCCTTGATGTCAGCGCTTCGAGCTCGCGTAGAACTCCTCGAGATCCGCGTTGAGTCCCTTCAAGTCCTCCTCGCCGTACTCGCGCGCGCGGTTGACGTGCTGCAGGCGTCCGAAGATCGAGCGTACCCGATCCTCGTGCACGCCGGAGCGCTCGGCGACGCGGTGCGGCAGGTCGACGTCGACGTCGCCGATGCGCAGGCCGAGGTGCGAGCGGAGGTACTCGTGGAAGTACGCGATCTTCTTGCGGGCGATGCCGCGGTGATCGCCGTGCTCGTAGTAGAGCCGCCCGACGGTCGTCGCGAACTCGAGCGTCGTGTTCGTCGGCGGCGGTATGACGGGGATCGCGCGCTGCCGGCGCCGCGCGTGCACGAGGACGAACAGCGCGACGCCGACGATCAGAAGAATCCATACCCATCGCAGCGCCGTGTCGCGCAGCACGACCTCGAGCGGCGAGCCGCTGACATCGCGGCCTTCCTTGTAGTACTCGTCCCAGATCAGGTTGCCCTTCGGGATGTACGACAGCGCCGCGAACGCGTAGTCGGCATTGCGGCCGATGAGCATGTTGTGATTGGCGAACGCGACCGGCGACACGTGCAGGTAGACCGTGCCGTCGCCCTGCTCGATCCGCAGGAAGTTCGTGCGGCCGTTCTCGTCGCGCCCCAGCACGACGCTGCGCGCCGTGTCGAAGCTCGAGAACCAGCGCTCGCCCGTGCGCCCGATGCGCAGCGGGTAGTCGGTGCGCGCACGCAGCGACGGTGACACGAGGTTCATCCCGATCGTGTCGCGCAGCAGGTACTCTTCGATGCTGCCTCCGTCGAGCCATCCCTCCTGCAGCTCGATGCCGAGCGAGTCGGCGATCTCGTTGCCCATGCGTCCGACGGCCAGGAACACGGCATTGCCGGCGTCGAGATACTCGAAGAGCTTCACGCGATCGAGCTCATCGGGATAGAAGTCGCTGTTGAGCACGAGGTAGGTCGTCGGCTCCGACTCGTAGTACGCGTCGAGCGTACTGTACAGCGACTCCTCGGTCGTGATGAAGTCGCCGCCCGAGAATTGCTCACGCAACAGCTCGTACAGCACGAACGCGCCGTACGGAATCGTGTGCTGGCGCGAGTAGCTCGGCGACCAGTCGACCGGCCGCGGCGCGCTCACCTCCGCGTAGACCGCGAGCGCGAGCGCCAGCAGCAGCACGACGAGATATTTGCGATTGCCGTTCAGATGCTCTCGGAGTGTTCGGCACGCACGCGGTATCGGCGCGCGGCCCCGTCGGTGGACCCGTTATCGCGCGACGGCATCGATTGCCCCGGCGACGTTCTCGTACCCTTCCCTGTCGATCGGGAAATCCCCGTACCACACGTACTCGAACAGCAGCGACGCCCGCTGGAAACCGGATTGCCTGGGCGAGCCCCGCAGCTCTCGCGCGTAGTCGCGATCGGTCTTGTCGTGGCGCAGCGTGATCGCGCCGCTCTCGCCCAGGTCGCGCAGCAGGCGCAGGTAGTGCAGGCGCACGGCCAGGCGCAGGTCGCCCGAGGCGATCGCGCGCTCGATCTGCGCGGGGTAGTCGATGCCGCGCACGTCCTCCTCGATGATCGACGTCCCATCGTCGGACTCGTCCTTCGTGCGAAAGAACAGCGAGCGCGTGTCGGCGTCGCTGAGCTTGATCGCGATGAAGACGAGGGCCGCGCCCAGAATGACGTAGCCGACGATGTCCCAGAACGTCACGATGCCGTCGGCCCCGAGCAGGCTGCGGAAGAAGTCGGAGATCCAGCGCCAGATCGCTTCGGAGATCGACTCGGGCTCGCGATACATCAGGCCGTAGTCGAAGGTGTCGTCGTCGCGGAACCGCGCGAGCGTCGCCGCCGGCGGCACGCGGCGCTCGAGCCGCGACGAGTCGACGCGCACCACCGACTGCGCGCGCAGCACGGCCGTCTGCGCGTGCAGCAGCGCCACGAGCGCGGGCACGAACAACGCCGCGAACACCGTCCGGACGAGCGCGAGCGCCCGCCTGCGTTCAGACCGTGGCCGTCGGCTCATCGAGCTCCGCTCCGATCTCGTTGATGCGATCGCTCATGCCGATGCCGTCCTTCTGCTCGACGAGGTTGTAGTACTGCACGCTGCTGGTCAACACGGTGATCGAGTACAGCAGGTAGGTGCCGATCACGTAGAACGCGGTCGCGATGTAGAACAGCGGACCCGGCGTCGTCACGCCGCCGATCCCCTGCATCATCACGATCGCCTGGACCGGGAGCTGGAAGATGACGCTGGCGAACGTCAGGATGATCTGAATGACGATGAACAGCCAGACCGTGAACCACCACCGCCCCTTCATCAGCCGCATGCTCCGGCGGATCGCCGCGACGACGCCGATCTCCTCCTCGAGCCGCATCGGCACGATGATCAGCATGCAAACCGACAGGTATATCATCGGGACGATCGCGACGAGGAATCCGATCACGACGAGCCACCAGGTCTCCGTCGCGGCCGCCGGGAGGATCAGCACCGCAAACGGCAGCATCGTGACGATCGCGACGACGATCAGCGTGCCGGTGATCCGCAGGAACGAGTGCCGCACTTCGCGCCAGACGTCGTCGACCTCGATCGGCTCCGGGTAGCGGTCGTTGTAGAGTCGGACGTAGCCGGCGATGATCCCGTACATGAAGATGAGCGAGACCGCGAACGCGAGTGTCGACAGACCGATCATCGGCGCCATGTCGACGTAGGCGCCGAACAGATCCTCCGGCGTCGACGCCGCGTCGATCGACATCGTCGCCATCAGTGCGCGCATGTACGCACCGGCGACGATCGTCGCGAGGATGAGCACCGGCCCCATGATGAACACCAGGCTCTTGCCGATGATCCGCCAGTTCTGTCGCAGGAACTCGAAGATCAGGTTGATGGTCGCGCCGAAGTCGCGGGCGCGACGGAGGTCGATGCGTTCGGTGTTACTCATGGGTGATCGGTCGGATGGATTCGTGGGGCATCGTCAGAGGGTGGGTCGGGATGACGTCGCTGCGACGTCGTCGTCGGGAGTGACGCCAATCTGCTCAATCCGCGCGAGCATGCCGGGTCCCTCTTTGTGCTCGACGAGACTGAAGTACTGCGCGGCCACCGCCGTGTCGATCAGGAGCGAGGCGATGATCACCGAGATCACATCGACGAGGGTCATGATGACGCCGAGGACTCCGGTGCCCTCCATCGCCGAGCTCGCGAGCGCTTCGAACGAGAACAGCATCAGCAGCCACGCCGGGAGCTGCACGATCACGCTCAGGAGCATCGCGACGATGAGGATGAGCACGATGATCCCGAAGGTCTGCCACCAGTGATCGCGCACCAGCTCCATCGATCGGCTGATCGCGGATCCGGCGGTCGAATCCTCCGCCATGCGCACCGGCGCCGAGAGCGAAGTCGCCACGAAGAGATAGATCCCCGGGATCAGCAGCAGGACGCCGGCGAAGATCGAGGCGAGCATCGAGAGCGCGATGACGACGAAGACGGCGCCGACGTCCGATGCCACGAGCGATCGCAGGTCGGTGATCGTCACGCCATCGCGCCCGTGCTCGTTGTACAGCAGAATGTACCCGAAGATCAGCGTCTGCATCAACGTCACGAAGATGACGCGTTGCGCGACGGAGAGTATCCCGTTGAGGACGAAGGACTCGGTCGACAGTAGCAGCGTCTGAAGCGCGAGAACGACGAGGACGACCGGTCCGGCGATGAAGACGACCGCGCGCAGCAGCCCGCGCCAGTTCTCGCGCAGGAACTCGAACGATGTGTTGATGACGCCGCCGGCGTCACGCGCCTGCCGGAAGTCGATCGAGGGACGTCCGGGAGTCGGGGGAAGGAGCGTTGATTCCACGGCGCACGAGGATGGATGGATAGACGACGACGTAGCCGATGATGAGCGCGGCAGAGCCGAGGATGATCGACAGGCTGAGCGCGACCGGCATGTTGGTGTGGCGCGTGACGAAGCCCTCGAGGAAGCCGGCGAGCACGAAGATCGGCACCAGTCCGACGACGATCTTCAAGCCCCGGCGCGCGCCGTTGCGGAAGGACTGCATCCGGGTGTGGGTTCCCGGAAAGAGAAAGCTGTTGCCCATCACCAGGCCCGCCGCCCCCGCGATGACGATCGCCGAGATCTCCAGCGTGCCGTGGATCCAGACCGAGAGAATCGAGGTCCAGAGCAGACCGTGCTCGTGGAAGAAATACTGGAACGCGCCGATCATGACGCCGTTGCTGAAAAGGATCCACGCCGTCCCGACCGACAGCAACAGTCCGAACGCGAATGCCGAGAACGAGACCCGCACGTTGTTGAACGTGATCGCCATGAACATGTCGAGCTCGCCTCCCCCCTTGTAGACCGCCATCGGGTCCCCGTTGCGGATGTTCTCGATCGTCATGTTCACGTAGCTGTCGCCGAGGATCGTGCGGACGAACTCGTCATCGACCGATGCGGAGAACGCGCCGACGACGATGGCGAGCACGAGGATCGTGAACGAGTACAGCAGCTCGCGGCGGTGCTCGAAGAAGAGCGTCGGCAGCTCGTACTTCCAGAACGTCACGATGCGGCTCGTGCGCTCGCGGCGATTGCGGTAGATCTCCTGGTGAATGTCCGCGGCGAGCGCGTTGAGGTACGTCGTCGTGCGGCTCTCCGGATAGAAGCTGCGCGCGTAGGCCAGGTCGTCGGTCACGTGCACGTAGAGCTCGGCGAGCCGGTCGGGGTCGACCTCGCGCCGCTCCTTCAGGAGCGTCTCGAACTGCTTCCACCTGTCGGCGTTCTGCCGATGAAAGGCCGCTTCGCGCATTGCCGAATATACGATCGCGATCTCCGATCCACGCGCGGCGGCGATCCCGCGCGGCTCCGATCCACGCGCGGCGGTGGAGCCGCGCGTGCATGCTGGACCCGAGCCTGAGTATCTTCGGGAATGGCCATATCCATCGAGACGACCCAGAACGTCCAGATCGACTACGAGATCGCGAGCATCGGCGACCGGGTGCTCGGCTCCATCGTCGACGGCTTCATCCTTCTTGCGTATATCATCGCGCTGTTGCTGCTGATCGGCGCCATCGACGTCCAGCTCGGTCCGGCATGGATGGTCATCTTCTACCTGCCGATGTTCCTGTACGATCTGCTCTGCGAGATCTTCATGGAGGGACAGTCCTTCGGCAAGAAGGCGATGCGCACGAAGGTCGTGAAGGTCGACGGCTCGGAGCCCGGCGTGGGCAGCTACCTGCTGCGCTGGCTGCTGCGACCGGTCGACTCGTTCTTCATGCTCGGGCTCCTGGTGATCGCGGCCGGCGGCAAGGGACAGCGCCTGGGCGATCTGGCCGCCGGCACCACCGTCATCAAGAGGAAGCCGCGACTGACGCTCGACGAGACGCTGATGCCGGAGGTCGACGAGGCGTACGTTCCGACCTACCCCGAGGTCGCGCGCCTGAGCGATCGCGACGTCGCGATCATCCGCGACGTCTTCTCGGCGTCGCGACGCCAGCAGACCCGCGCGACCGTCAACGCGCTGGCTGTGCGCGTCGCGACGATCCTCGGCATCGAGACGCCCGCCGACGTCGACGCGTTCCTCGAGACCGTCGTGCGCGACTACACGTCGCTCACTCGAGGCGAGCAACGACTCTGACCACCACTTCACAGCACACCGATCGGCAGAGGAACGAGCTTCGGCATACGGATTGTCATTCCGCATTCTCCAGGACGGGTCGAGTAACGACAACAATCCACTACACTGGAGACCGCATCCATGCCGCTGAAATCACTGGACAAGGTCCTGCTCGATGAGCTGAAGGACCTCTACAGCGCCGAGAACCAGATCCTCAAAGCGCTGCCGAAGATGGCGAAGGCCGCCTCGTCGCCGCTGCTGAAGGAAGCGTTCACGAGCCACATCGAGCAGACGCGCGGACAGGTCGCGCGCCTCGACAGGATCGCCCGCCTGATGGGCGAGAAGTCGTTCAAGGGGAAGAAGTGCAAGGCGATGGAGGGACTGCTCGAGGAGGGAACGGAGCTCATCGAGGAAGGAGGCGATCCGGCCGTGCTCGATGCGGCGATGATCGGAGCCGCCCAGAAGGTCGAGCATTACGAGATCGCCGGCTACGGCACCGCGCGCACGCACGCCCGGCACCTGGGCCACGAGCAGGTCGCCCGGCTGCTGCAGGAGACGCTCGACGAGGAGGGCCAGACCGACAAGAACCTCACGAAGATCGCCCAGCGCAAGATCAACCTCGACGCGAAGGCCGAAGGCGACGACGGCGGACGCAAGGGCGGAGCCAAGGGTGCAGCGAAGGGCGGCGCGAAGAAGAGTGCAGCCAAGGGCGGCGCGCAGAAGAGTGCCGCCAAGGGCGGCGCGAGCAAGGGTGCAGCGAAGGGTGGCGTGAAGAAGGGCGCGACGAAGAGTGCTGCCAGGAGCGGCGCCGCGAAGAGCGGCGGCGCGAAGAGCGGCGCGAAGTCCGGAGCGCGCGGCACCAGCGGAGGATCCACCTCGGGGATGTCGCGCGGCGGTCGAGCAGGAGCGGGCTCGGTCGCCGGAGAGTCACGGACCTCCGCTCGTGAAGGGGCCAGCAGGATCGCCCGATCGGCTGCCGCCACGCGCACGTCCATGCCCGGCCCGGGCGTGACGTCGCGCTCGCTGCCCGCCGGAACGAAACGCGGCGGCGGCGCCACGAAGACGGCTGGCGGCCGCGCGACGGCGTCTCGATCGACATCGCCGGCAGGACGCGCGAAGGAGGCTCCCGCAGGTCGGGCCTCTGCGGCTCGGTCGACGAGAACGGGCGGGGAGGCGAAGGCCGCACCGCAGGCCCGCACGACCGCGGCGCCTGCGACTACCGCGCCTGCGACCACCGCGCCTGCGATTAGCTCGCCCACGGTATCGCCTTCGACGCCGGCCGGCGGCAGCGCCGCGCCGACGAGCGGTGTGACGCCGTCGTCGCGTACCGCTCCCGGCGGCGATGTCGGCCAGGGACGGTTCGGTGGCGGCGGCGGTGGCGGCGATGCCTCGCAGGCAGAGATCGAGCGCGCCGGCCTGGGTCCGGAGGACATCGAGCACACGATCGAGGAGATCCGCTCCGGCGAGATCGCCGGTGGCTTCAGCGGCGCCGATGACTTCGTTGAGGGCGAGAGCTTCGAAGGCGCGGACGAGGGCGGCAATGCCGGCGACGCCTACGACGCATCGACCGGCGGATAACGCGAGGACGACATGTCCTCGGCCGGCACCTCCTGATCGCTCCTGCACTCCCCCTCTCCGATCGCGGAGAGGGGGAGCCGGGAGCGTGAGCGCCGCGTGGCGGTCGCATTGCGCCGCGGGCGTATCTTCCCACCCGATGTCCCAGTCCAACCAGTTCATCCAGTCCGACGCGAACCAGGCCGCCGGGGGCGCGACGTCGAGCCGCAAGAAGGAGCACGTCGAGCTCTGCGTCGGCGAGGACGTGACGTTTCGCGGCAAGACGACGCGGCTCGAGCGCTACGAGCTCGTGCACTGCGCGCTGCCCGAGCTGGACTTCGACGAGGTCGACGCCTCGGTCGAGTTCCTGGGCCGGTCGTGCTCGATGCCGGTGCTCGTCAGCTCGATGACCGGCGGCTACGCCGACGCCGAGCGGATCAACCGCGAGCTCGCCGAGGTCTGTGAGGCGGTGCGGATTCCGATGGGCGTCGGCTCGCAGCGCCAGGCGCTCGAGAGCGCGGCGCAGCACGAGAGCTTTCGCGTCGCGCGCCGAGCGGCGCCATCGATCGCGCTCTTCGGCAACATCGGCGGCGCGGAGATCGCGCGAAGCGCCGACGTCGACGCGGTGCGCCGTCTGGCCGAGCTCATCGACGCCGACGGTTTCGCCATCCATCTGAACCCGCTCCAGGAGCTCATGCAGCCCGAGGGCAATCCGCAGTTCCGCGGCGTCCTCGCCGGCATCGAGCGCCTCGCTCGCGAGCTGGGCCTGCCGCTGATCGTCAAGGAGGTCGGCGCGGGTCTGTCGGCGGCGGTGATCCGCCGGCTGCTCGACGCGGGCGTCACGACGATCGACGTCGCCGGCGCCGGCGGCACGAGCTGGTCGGGCGTCGAGATCCTGCGACGCGACGACGGGCGCGACGACGAGGAGTTCTGGGACTGGGGGATTCCGACGGCCGACGCGATCATCGAGGCACGGCCGCTCTGCGACGACGCCGGCGCGACGCTCATCGCCAGCGGCGGGATCGCCTCGGCGCGCGACGTCGCCGTCGCGATCGGACTCGGCGCGCACCTGGTGGGCTCCGCACGTCCGGTGCTCAAGCGACTTATCGAGCAGGGACCCGACGCCCTTCGCGCCATGCTCGACACCTGGAACCGCCACCTGCGCGGCGCGCTGTTCCTTACCGGCTCGAGAACGATCGCCGATCTCCGCAACGCCAGGGTCGTGCGCACCTAGCCCGGCATTCGCAATCCGCAACCAGCAACCCGCAATCGCCTTGAACCCGACCTTCGAACGCTACAAGACGCTCATCGACGAGCGCCTGCGCCGCTTCGCCGAGCGCTCCGAGCCGCAGTCGCTCTACGAGCCGACGCACTACGTGCTGGGCGGCGGCGGCAAACGCGTGCGCGGCGTGCTCGTCCTGCTGGCCGCCGACGCCGTCGGCGGAGCGGCCGATCGCGTCGTCGACGCCGGCGCCGCGGTCGAGACGCTCCACAACTTCACGCTCGTGCACGACGACATCATGGATCGCGCCGAGACGCGGCGGGGTCGTCCGACCGTGCACACGCGATGGGACGAGGGCACGGCGATTCTCGCCGGAGACGTGATGATCGGGCTGGCGTACGAGGCGGTGATTCGTGGCGAGCTCGACAACAAGCTCGGGATCCTCGACGCGCTCACGCGGGGGATCATCGATGTCTGCGAGGGACAGGCGCTCGACTGTGAGCTCGCGCGCCGGGTGTCGGTCTCTCTCGACGACTACCTGCACATGATCGCGATGAAGACCGCGCGCCTTGCCGAGACCGCGGCCGAGGTCGGCGCGATCGCCGGCGGCGGCACGCCCGAGCAGATCGCCGCGCTGCGCTCGTACGCGCGCAACATCGGCCTGGCATTCCAGATCCAGGACGACATTCTCGACATCACCGCCGAGCAGGCCGACTTCGGCAAGCGCATCGGCGGCGACGTCATCGAAGGCAAGCGCACGTACCTGCTGGTACGCGCGCTGCAGTCGGTGACCGACGGAGCCGACCGCGTGCTGCTCGACTGGCTGGTCGACGCGCACGGCCTTCCCGCGACCGAGGTCGCGAACATGCGCGACCTCTACGAGCGCAACGGCCTGATCGCCGAGGCGCACGACGCGGTGCGGAGCTTCACCGCGCGCGCCGAGTCCGACGTCGCGGCGCACTTCGACGAGTCAGCGCGGCAGTCGCTGACCGATTTCGCAGAGATGCTGCTGGAGAGGAATTCGTGATCGAAAAGGAGGTGACCATTCGCAACCGGGCCGGGCTGCACACGCGGCCCGCGGCGACGATCGTCAAGAAGGCCTCGCAGTACCGCTGCGAGCTCGTCATCAACAAGGACGG
>DATLHO010000234.1:0-8547 GCA_035539855.1 Kapaibacterium sp. (SeqCode)
AGAAATCAAGGTGATGTCGGACTCGCGAGGCAGGATCGTGTCCATCGGCAAGCAGCTCGAGTCGTCGCGCTGCATCGGCGAGTCGATCGGCATCGCGCATTTCGATCGCACGGCGACCGCGCGGTTGTTCGACACGCTCGCTGCGCGAATGCGGCTCCCCGGCGGAGCCGGCGAGTTCTACGAGGCGTCGTTCCAGCAGATGATCGACGAGGGATGTGACGTCGAGATCTTCGACGCACGAGGCCGCTACTGCATCGAGATCGATACGCTCGAGGATCTCGCCGACGCCAAATCCGGCGCCGGGCAGTACCTTGGCGGGAGCCGCCGCGAGAGGTCCACAGTGGCACCGTGCGGCGGATGACCGACTCAACGATCGTCCGATGGCCCTTCGACTCTCCATTCTCGATCTCTCGCCGATCAGCGAGGGCTCCAGCGGCGCGGCCGCGCTCAACAACACCGTCGACCTCGCACGGCACGCCGACCGTCTGGGCTATACGCGGTTCTGGATCGCGGAGCATCACAACATCCCGAGCGTCGCGAGCTCGAGTCCGGAGATCATGATCGGCCAGCTCGGCCGCGTGACCTCCCGGATACGCGTCGGCTCCGGCGGAATCATGCTTCCGAATCACACGCCGTTGAAGGTCGCCGAGAATTTTCGCGTTCTCGAGGCGCTGTTCCCAGACCGCGTGGACCTCGGCATCGGCCGCGCGCCCGGCACCGATCCGCGCACCGCGATGGCGCTGCGCCGGACGTTCGATCCGCTCGCGAACGTCGGCTTCGAGCGCGAGCTGCAGGAGGTGCTGACGTTCGGGACGAAGGGCTTCGCCGCCGATCATCCGTTCCGCTCGGTGCGCGCGATGCCGAGCGACGTCGCGCTGCCTCCCGTGTGGCTGCTCGGCTCCAGCGGCCACAGCGCGCGCATCGCCGCGACGATGGGTCTTGGCTACGCGTTCGCGCTGCACATCAACCCGAGCCTCGACATCGCCCGCGCGGCCTTTCGCGACTACCGGTCGTATTTCGTCGAGGGCCATCGCATGGATCGGCCCTCGGCGATGCTCGCCCTCTCGGTCGTCTGCGGCGAGACCGATGCGCGTGCCGCGGAAATTGCCGCATCGGTCGAGCTCGCGTACGTCCGGCTGCAGCAGGGGAGACCAGGACCGATCGCTTCGCCCGAGGACGCACAGCGCGAGCTCGAGGTATTCGACCGAGGCCTGCTTTCCCAGATTCTCTCCGCCGGAACGATGCACGTCGCCGGCAGTCCTTCGACCGTGCGCCGGCGCCTCGAGGAGCTCGCCGAGCTCACCGGTGTCGGTGAGATCATGATGCTCACGACGCTCTATGCGCACGACGACCGCGTGCGCTCCTACGAATTGCTCGCCGACGAATTCGGACTGGTCGAAGCAGACGGGTTTTCACGATGAAATGCGATCGTGCGCCATTGCGGGTGGTATCTTCGCGCGCTCACAACGATCGAAACCATGCACGACCACGACTCTCCCTATCACCGCTGGCGGCCGCATCCGTGGCACGGGCTCGACGCGGGGGCACAGGCTCCGGCGATCGTCAACGCCTACATCGAGATCACGCCGTTCGATCTCGTGAAGTACGAGGTCGACAAGCCGAGCGGATACCTGCGCGTCGACCGGCCGCAGCGCACGTCGGCTCAGCCGCCCGCGCTCTACGGCTTCATCCCGCGCACGTACTGCGGTGACGAGATCATGAAGCTCTCGCCGTCGTCGAATCGTGGCGACGGCGATCCGCTGGACATCTGCGTGCTGAGCGAGCGCCCGATCAATCGCTCCGAGATCGTCCTGTCGGCACGCGTCGTCGGCGGACTGCAGATGATCGACGGTGGAGAGGCCGACGACAAGATCATCGCCGTACTCCTCAACGATTATGTCTGGGGTGAAGCGACGGAGCTCGACGAGCTCCCGAAGGTGCTCATCGAGCGGCTCGAGCATTACTTCTGCACGTACAAGCTCGTGCCCGGTCAGGCGCCGCGTGTGTCGATCGAGAAGAACTACGGGCGCGAGCATGCGATGAAGGTGGTCGAGGCGTCGATGCGCGATTACCGCACGGAGTTTCCAGAGGTCGACGAGACGGATGACGAGGTGCAATAATTCGAATCGGTCATCGACAGGCGGGGCAATTGGCGAATGCGACGTGACGACGAAATTCGCTTGTCACAACGCATCAATTGTTATCTTCGCCCGCACCCGTATTCATTCACGAACCTCCCCGGCTCATGGCAAATTCACTCGACACTCTCTCATCGGGGCTCATCGGCATTATCGGTGAGTACTTCGCCGGTATTCGACCGTCATCGCACGGATCGACCGGTGCACTCGACGGCGACCGTCCGGCGGGACTTATCGTCCTGTATTCCGGATCCGGCCTGCCGTTGGGGATCGGCACGATGAGAAACCGTCGCGAGCTTGCACGGCTCGCGGGCACGGTTCCGGGCTCGCAGATCCGCACGGTCGAGGTCGGCGACGAAGCGCTCGCCTCGAATCTCGCGCGACTTATCGCCGATCTCTTCGGCGCGTCGATGCCGTTCGGGATCATCGGACCGGAGCGCCCGGCCGCCGCCGCCGGCGCCGTCGGTGCGCAGAAGCGCCGGGGACGCAAGCCCGGTTCGAAGAACAAGGGCACCGGTCGCAAGCGCGGACGTCCCGCACGCGCCGCCGCTGCCGCACCGGCCGAGGCAACGCCGAAGCGCCGCGGACGCCGGCCGAAATCCCAGGCCGCGGGCGCGACGAAGCGCGGACCGGGCAGGCCTCGCAAGAATGCGAGCGCGGGCGAGACTCCCATCGCCGCCGTGAAGCGCGGTCCGGGTCGCCCGCGCCGGAATCCGATTGCGGGCGAAGCGCCGGTCGCCGTCAAGCGCGGACCCGGTCGGCCGCCGAAGAATGCCGCCGCCGCCGAGGCTCCCGCCGTCAAGCGCGGACCGGGCCGGCCGCGCAAGAACCCGATTGCGGGCGAGGCGCCGAAGCGCCGCGGCCGTCCGCCGGGAAAGCGCGCGCAGACTGCCGAGTAGTTCGGCGAAACACTGAAAGGGCCGGGCAGCAATGCCCGGCCCTTTTTGCGTCATGCCCCGATCGACGTCCGCCGATCAGTCGACGAAGACCATGTCGCCGGTTGCGCCGTCGAGATAGAACAGCTCGCCGCTCGTCGTGCGATGCAGCACGTTTCCCTTCGCGTCGGTGCCGACGATCGTCAGGTCGAGAAACGTCTTGTTCGTGATCTTGTGCGCTCTGGTCGCGCCGTCCTTGTGCGCGACCAGGTCCTTGTGAGCAACGAGATCCTTGTGCGCGAGATCCTTGTGCGCGGCGAGGTCCTTGCTGCTGACAATTTTCTGTCCGGTGCCCACGAGCTTGATCGCCGGTCCCGTCTTCGCGATGAACTTCATGTCGCCGGTCGCCGCGTCGAGATAGAAATGCTCGCCGGCCTTGTTGCGGTAGACGATGCGTCCGCTGTCGATGCCGACGAGCTGTACCGTCGACGCCAGCTTGATCGTGAAGTTCGAACGCGCCGGACTGATCACCGGAGCCCTCGACGGCGCGGTGGTCGGCTTCTGCGCGACTGCCTCGGGCAGCGCGCCGATGAACGGGATCGCCAGCGCGGCCGCGGTCAGCGCTGCCTTCGAGCGACCTGTCGTGCGAGAGGATTTCTTCACGGGAGCCTCCGAATGTGAGAGTAGGTTGAAGAGCGTTCTCTGGCGGGCGCCGCTCACTGCGATCGCGACCGCCGGCGGCGCGTGGCCAGCATCGTGCCGCGGCAGCTCGGCGCGCCGCAGTGGCAGGCGTAGAGCTCGCGCACCTTGCCGCGCGCGCGGCCGAGGGTGAGCGTCAGGTGATAATCGATCGTGAGCTCCTCGCCGCGGCGGATGTCGCGCATCGCGTAGAAGTACAGCCGGTCGTCGAAAATGTACGCTTCGCAGTTCGGCTCGCAGCCGTGATTGACGAAGCGTGCGTCGTTGCCGCCAACGGAGCCATCGATCAGGATCTGCTCGTTGAGCCGGAAGAGATACGTGTGGTCGCCATACGATCCGTCGTCGAGCAGCACCGACGAGAGCGTCCGTCGCTGGCCGAGATACTCGAAGATCCGCGTGCCGCGTGGGATCCGGCGCTTGGCGAAGACGCCAGTGCCTTCGATGCGGGAGCGGCCGACACGGGTGAAGTCGCGGGACATGTCAGGTGTTGGAGGTCAGATGTTAGATGTCAGATGTCAGATGTCACGAGGCCTTTGGGGGGGTGTATAGTACGGAAAGATGGGCGCTTGTCAGTTTGGTGTTGGGGGTGCAGTTTCGTTGATGCCGATTTCGCTTCATATGCAGCGGCTTCGCGAGCTGGTTGGCAACGATCTGCTCCAGGTGCCGTCGGTTGCCGCGATCATCCGCGATGAGCGGGGGCGACTGCTGTTGCAGCGGCGCGCTTCCGATGGGCGGTGGAGTCTTCCCGCGGGCGCGATCGATCCCGGCGAGACGCCGGGTCAGGCGCTCGTTCGCGAGGTGCTCGAGGAGACCGGCTTCGTCGTTGAGCCGGTGACGCTGCTCGGCGTGTATTCCGGCGAGCGCTTTCGACACACCTACGACAATGGCGACCGCGTCGAGTACATGGTCGCCGTCTACGCCTGTCGCATCATCGGCGGCGAGCTCGGCGGCGATCCGCGCGAGACGCTCGAGCTGCAGTGGTTCGATCGGGACGAGCGACCGCAGATCGTGCTTCCGTATCCGGAATCTCTCTTCGACGGCGCCGTCGATGCGACGCGCATCACCTGATCCCATGATCCATCTCACTCATCCGAAATGGCGCGCGCTGCGCGTGATGGACGAAGCGAGCGTGAAGCTCCTGAACCGAATGCTCCGCGCCGGATGGTTCGTGATGCCCTTCGGCATGGATGGCGTCGATTACTTCATCATGCGCGTGCCCACCGAGACGCCCGAGCTCTCGCGCTATCCCGATCCGTTCCAGGTCGCCGGCGCGCGCTCGAGCGACACGTTCGACGTCCTCTCGATGCAGAACGTCCCGGCGATCACGGTGCTCGTGCTGACCAAGGGCGAGCGCCGGGGTCGACAGCGCGCCGTGCTCTCTCCCCGCAACGAGCACGGCTGGGTCGACCGGCGCGTCGGCGCGCTCCCGTCCGACAAATGGACGCCCGCCATCGCCACGAGCATCGAGGACGGAATGCTCACGATTTACGAGCGCCGTGTCGAGGAGACGCCGTAGGAAGAATCCACCCGGTGCTAGAAGCCTAATCGGCGCCGGCGACCGGCCCGCGACGAAGCAGGTCCGCAAGCCGATATCCCGCCAGCGCGACCCTGCGCCCGGCGACGGACTTCGAGCTCCTGCGGTAGGTCTCGGGCACGATCGGCGCGTCGAGGCTTTTGTCGTCGACACCGGCGAGGCGGCCGTCGAGATACACGCTGTCGATCGCGATCGCGCGGCTCTCCAGCATCCAGTCACGAACGCTCGCGGCGGCCTGCAATTCCGGCAGCGTCGAACGGGTGTGCTCGCGCTCGAGCTCGAGCGCTTCGTTGTATGCCGAGCGCAGGTTCTTCGAGGTGCCGAGCAGCCCGTCCCAGAAGGAGTGAAGGGAGATCGGCTTCTTCGCTCTTTCCGATGGGCGGATGAAGAAATCGTTGCCGCCCTTGTCTCCCTTCGGAGCCTTGTACACGTCGTTGATCAACGCCGTCGTGTGCAGCGGCTGATGAAGATCGCCGACGAGGTGGAGAAGCCACGCGAGCGCGACCGCACGCTGCGTCGGCGACGCCGAGCCCGACGCGAGCACGCGCCGGTTGAGCTCGATGGCGACTATGATGTCGCCTTTCGGACCGGGCTTCGGAGCGTCTCTGGGCGGGAAGGAGGGAGCGATGAGGGGCATGTTCAGGTAGTGCCACTCGGCGTGCGTCTCGGGATTCCCGCGGTTCTTCTTCAACTCGTCGGGCCAGACCGAGGCCCGCATGAACAGGTACGCGCCTTCGTCGACGTTCCCCTCATAGCTCCGCATCCAATCGCCGTACTCCGGATGCGCTGCCAGGAGCGTGACGTACGACGTCCGAAGCTCCGGCGAAAGCGAGCGATACGCGATCGTCGCGGCGATCATGTGACCGGTCGCGGACCACGCGAACGCCGCGTGCAGCGGCAGGAGGCACAGCAGCGCGAGGGCGGCAATCGTGTGCTGCGCGAAGCGACGTGTGTGGGGGAGTCCTGTCATCGGAAAAAATCTATGGTCCGTTTCGTTTGAAGCGTCGTCGTCGACAAATTGTGCCGGCAGTGTTTCAATAACCCCAACTGCGATGACAGCGACCGCCCGGCTCTATCTGAAGCTCTTCGCGCACATGGCGATTCCGCTCGCCATCGTCATGCTCCCGTTCAACTGGCTGGCTACGGTGATCACGGAGGACCTCTCGAACGGCTGGGCCATCGGCACGAGCGCCGCAAGCGCCGTGCTGTATGGCGTCTTCATGGCTCGAGTCTTTGGCCGCCGGCACATCCGCGCAGTCGAAGCGCTGGTCGGAGCTCCGACCGATGAAGCGCTCAGTCCGCGACAGACGAAGATACTTCACGTCGACATGCCGCCCGCCGAAGTGTTCGAGCGCTGCCGCAAGGCGATCGGTGCTATGCCTCGCGCGAGGATCACTTCCGCGGACGCCGCGACCGGTGTGATCGAGGCGAAGGTCGGGGCGACGATGAAATCGTGGGGCGAGATTCTCAATGTTCGCGTCGAGCCGGCGCCATCCGGAACTTCGAGCATCGAGATCTCGAGCCGTCCGTCGTTCACGCCGACGATCGTCGACTACGGAGTAAATCTTCAGAACGTGCTCGCGATCGAGCGAGCGCTTGCCGGCTGAGATGCCAGATACTCACCGACGGTGAAAACGAGGCTCTCCATGACTTGTGCACGGTTGATGCTGATCGCGGTCGCGGCCGTCGCCATGGTGTCCTGCGGCGACGACGATGCTTCGCAGCGTCCGCCAGGACCTCGGGATCGAGGCGTCGACGAGATCATCCCCAACGGATGGTTCGAGGCGGGCTCGCATCCTTCGGATTATCTCCTGTCGGTCGTGACGGACGATGTCCACGAAGGTGCGCGTTGCGCGTACCTCGAGCAGACGATCGATACCGCAATGGGCTTCGGCAACATGATGCAGTCGATCTCGGCGAGGCGATACCGTGGCCAGCGTGTCCGGCTGTCGGGGTGGATGAAGACGCAGGGCGTGCAGATGGCTGCATTCTGGATGCGTGTCGACGGCGCGGCGGTCTCGCCGCTCGCGTTCGACAACATGTCGGACCGGCCCGTCACGGGATCGACACCGTGGAAGAGATACAACATCGTCCTCGACGTGGCGGACAGCGCGGAGTGGCTCAACTTCGGCATCATGCTGTTCGGCCCCGGCGTCGTTCGAGCCGATGACTTTCGGTTGGAGGTCGTCAGTCCCGATGTGCCATCGACCGATCTGGGAGTGCCGCCACAGCTCCTCGATTCCGCGGGGCCCGCGGACCTCGAGCGGATCAATCTCCCGGACGAGCCGTCGAACCTGGGCTTCGAGATTCATTGACGCGACGGACGATCAATGAGCACGATGAACGATCCGAGTGTCGATGCACGAGACGCGTGGAACAGGCTCGCGGAGAGCTATGAGAGCTCGAGAGTACGGCCGAACTCTCTCGACACACTGGTCGAGTTTCCGGCTCAGATCGAATTCATCGGGAGAGTTTCGGGCAAGACCGTTCTCGATGTCGGGTGCGGGAGCGGAGCGAAGGCGCGGTACTTCGCCTCTCGCGGCGCACGTCGAGTTCTTGGCGTCGATGTGAGCGATGCCTTCGCCGAAATGTGGAAGGCCGAGCCCCCACTCGAGAACCTGCGCCTGGTGCGCGGTGACATCAACGCCTTGAAGGACGTACCGGACCTGGCTGCCGAGCGATTCGACATCATCCTGTGTCTTCAGGTGCTCGGATTCGCGATCGACCGGGCAGCGTCTCTGAAAGCGATGTCGGACCTGCTCGTGCCCGACGGGCGCATCGTCCTGCAGTCACCGTCACCGATCAGATTCGCTGTCGAGAAGTCGGAACGGTTTGCGATCCCGTTCGGTGCGGCCTACTCATCGGGCGGATCGTATGAGTATCCTTCGGGTTGGGATCCTACCGTCATCCTGCGGCACCAGACGCCGCTGATCTCGGACATGCTGAATGCCTTCGCCGAAGCAGGGCTGTTCGTTGCCCGGTGCTGGGAGCCGGAGATGCCCGAGACCGCCCGGCGAGAGCATCCCGACAAAGCTGCGTGGTGGGATAAGTACGGCGGCGTCGTTCTCTATGAACTTGTGCGGCGATAGGTGGAGACCGTCGAACGATCAGGGACGTCGAGGTCGAAATGTCAGGCAAAGTCAACGACCTCGGAGACACCGAGCGGGGGGAGACCGAGACCGAGTTGACATTCCCGACCGCAGACTCCGCCACATGGCAATGCGACTATGTACCGCTACTGTCTTCTGCTTCTGCTCGTAACCGGATGTTCGGCTCCCCCCTCGGGGGAGACGGGTCGTGT
>DATLHO010000235.1:0-14364 GCA_035539855.1 Kapaibacterium sp. (SeqCode)
GAAGGTGCTCGTCGGCGGCTATCCGTTCAACATCGCTCCGACGCTCTGGCGCGAGATCGGCGCCGACGCACTCGCGCGCGATGCGGCGGAGGCCGTCGAGATCGGCTCGCGACTGATGACCGAGGGATCGCTGCGATGAACAGGACCATACACAACGGATTCGCCTTGCTGTGCGATCGTGACGGCCGCATCACCACGGTGCTCGAGGGCTCCGACGATGCACCGGCGCTTGCCAGCGGCTCGCTCTTCACGACCGCGCTCGATCCTGCGAGCCTGCCGAAGGCCGGTGAGTTCCTTGCCGAGATCACACGCAACGGAAGCGCCCGCGGCTGGGAGCTCAACGTCCGCTCCGGCGAGACGATCACGACGATGCACTTCGCCGGCGAGGACTCGCCGGACGGCCTTCTGGTCGTTGCGGCACGGCGGGTTTCGGAGCTGGCGGAGGCCATCGCGCGGGTCGCCGCCGAGCCCCCTGGCGCGAGCGCGCCGGCACGGGATCGGGGCGAGCAGACGGAATCCCAGACGCGCCTGCCCCGCGAGCTCGACCTTTACGACGAGCTCTCGCGGCTCAACAACGAGCTGGTGACGATGCAGCGCGAGCTCGCGCGCAAGAACGCAGAGCTGCAGCGGTTCGACAAGCTCAAGAACCAGTTCCTCGGCATCGTCGCGCACGACCTGCGCTCGCCGTTGAGCATCATCGTCGCCTACAGCGACTTCCTGCTGCTCGAGGATCAGCCGCCGTTGAGCGAGCGGCAGGCGCGCTTCGTCGGCAGCATCCGTTCGTCGAGCGCGTTCATGGTCGAGCTCGTCAACGACCTGCTCGACGTCAGCGCGATCGAGTCCGGCAGTCTCGAGCTCGACCTCGCGGCGACCGATCTCGTCTCGGTCGTGGAGGATACTGTCGCGATGCATCGCGTGCTCGGCGAGAAGAAGCAGCTCGGCATCGAGCTATCGATCGCCGGCACGATCCCCGATGTCGTCGTCGACCGCCGGCGCATCGAGCAGGTGCTCAACAACGTCCTCGGCAATGCGATCAAGTTCTCCCCGGTCGGCGCGACGATCCACGTCACGATCGGGGTCGAGGGCGACGATGTGACCATCTCCGTCGCGAACCCCGGCGAGGGGATTTCCGCGGCAGCCCTTCCGACGATCTTCGATCCCTACGTCCGCTCGCGCACGCGTGGAACCGCCGGCGAGAAAGGAACCGGGCTGGGTCTGGCGATCGCGCGGCGCATCGTCGAAGCGCACAAGGGTCGCATCACGGTTGACAGCGTCGAGGGCGACGGAGCGACCTTCACGATCTCGCTGCCGGTGCGACTGCCGCGGTAGACTGCCCGCTACATTCTTCACCACCACGTCCGGTGCGCTAGGATCCTCGGTACCTTGGTGTGATCACCCCGCCCCTCCGCCCCGCGTCCGTCGTGTTGTCCCTTCTCTTCACCGTGAGGCTCTCCATGCAACGCTTCATCCACTCCTTCCTCGTGATCTCACTGTCAGCTCTCGTTGCCCTCGGTTGTGGAGGCGACACTGCGGTCGATCCCCCGGACAACGACGACGACGCCAACCAGGCGAGCACGATCGAGTTCACGATCGCCGGCCAGAGCTACACGCTCGATGTCCTCCCGGCGGCGTACAGCAGCTCGACGACCGGGAAGACGGCGATCTCCGGCAGCACGCTTCCGGGCGTTACTCCGTTCCAGGGGATTTCGCTCGCGTTCAAGCTGATGGGGGCGGGCAGCGTCCGAATGGACAACACGGGTAACACCGTCACCGACGACGGCTTCGAGATCGTCATCGGCGACAGGACGTTTCGCACGTTCTACTACGAGTGTGTCAATGGCAACTCGGAGCTTGCGTACACCGAGCCCGGAACGGTAACGATCGAAAGCGCCAATCCCACGACGAGAAGAATTCGCGGGACCTTTACCGGCCAGCTCGCCTCCCTCGTCCCGATCAAGGTGATGTGCGGCTCATTCGAGTACGACAAGTACGAGCTCTACACGGTGACCGGCCGATTCACCAGCGACTGGATGACGATCTGAGCCTCAGCGGTGATACGGCGAGCGTGCTTGTCAATTCCCAGATCCCGTCAATGCGATGATCGCAAATGTGAAGGGCACCCCCGCAAGCGAGGGTGCCCTTGTGAGATTTCGGAGGAGGCATCGCCGGCATCTCGAGGTCGAGCGGCCGCGCCCCAAAAGCGCGACCCACGAGACACCATCGACTCTGACACGGCTCTTCGCGCACTGTACTTGCCCGTGTGCCCCCTCCGAATTCACCGATGCACTGGACCGACATGTTCTGCGCAGCGCATGATCGCGCGACGCTTCGCCCTACTGCGCGCTGAGAGTGCGGGCCTGCTCGCGGGCGACGTCGCCGCAGAGCGAGGTGACACGAACCATCTGCGCCACCGGAACCGCGCGCGGGTTCAGGTTGTGCGACATCGCGACGGTGCCGCTCTGGTCGTCGTAGGTCAGCGTGCCGACGTCCGACGAGAAGTTGAAGAGTGCGATGCGATCCTCGACGATGGCGAGACTCTCGCTCGACATCTCGGAAACCGAGCCGATGTTCGCGGTGATCGCGACGTTCTGCGGACCCTGCTCCCGGATCGAAAGCACTTCGGCTCCGCTCTCCTTGTCGAGCACCTGGATCCGATCGTTCGACGACTGGATCGTGTACCCGGTGAGCTCGCGGCGGAGGTTGTCGCCGAGATCGCTCATGACGTTGGCGCCGGTGGACTGAGCCAGCGCAGGCAGCGCGATGAGAAGGAAGAGTGAGACCATTCCGACAAGACGGGAAACCGACATAGTGGACCTCGAGAAGTTGTTTGGAAACGGCAGCCTGAGGAGCTCGGCTGTCTGCCTGGACCGGGCAGTGGGGTGTTCCGCCGCGGTCGCTGTCGGTGCGCGCGTTGGAGAAGCGCATGACCTCCGACATGGCGCCCATGTCCAAGAGGAGTGCCAGTGTGCGATCGACGATTTTCGCGAGAAATGGTGGGTCTATCCTGCCACACGTGAATGGACTTCACGGTCCGTGGCGTGGCGGTCACGGGTTTCGCCCGCGAATTCGCGTCCTGGTCGTGCTTTCGGGTCCGGCTGACACGGTCAGATGCGCTGCGAGCGCGGTCCCACTGACACGCCCAGATGCTCTCCGAACGCGGTCCTGCTGACGCGCTCAGATGCTCTCCGAACGCGGTCCTGCTGGTGCGCTCAGATGCTCTCCGAACGCGGTCACGCCAATCACTCAAACGCTCTCCGAATCCGCCTCCTCTGTCTTCCCCGACTCGTCCTCTGCATCCTGATCGTGCTCGACGGCCGGGCGCTGGCGGCGAGTGACCTGCATGCCCGCCTCGACGCGCTGTCGCCTGGCCTCGAAGAAGACGACGCCCGAGGCGACCGACGCGTTGAGCGACGCGACCTGGCCGAACATCGGGATCGACAGAAGCGTGTCGCACATGCGACGCACGCGCTGGCCGATGCCCCTGCCCTCGCTGCCGACGATGATCGCCGATGGCTGCGTGAAGTCGTAGGCGGTGTAGGGGATCGTTCCCCGCTCGTCGAGTCCGACGATCACCAGACCGGCATCCTTCAGGCTCATGACCGAGTCGCCCACGTTGGCGACGCGCGCGATCGGCAGATGGCCCGCCGCGCCCGCGCTCGTCTTCATGACGACGTCGGTGATGCCGCTGGAGTCATGCTTGCCGATGACGATCCCGTCGAGCGCGGCGCATTCGGCCGAGCGGATGATCGCTCCGACGTTGTGTGGATCGGTGATGCCGTCAAGCGCGCCGACGAGCGGGACGTCGCCGCGCGCGATCACGCTCTCGACGAGCTCGTCCATGTCGGCGTACTCGACCGCGCTCGCCACCGCAAGCACGCCCTGCGAGCGCGTGCCGAGACCCGCGCGCCGCTCGAGCTCGGCGAAGCGCTGGCGGTCGACGATCACGCTCGGCACGCCGGCGCGCTTCGCCTCGATCCGCACGCGGTCGATCGCCTCACCCTCCATCCCGAACATGATGAAGACCTTCTCGACATCGCTGCCGGAGCGGAGCGCTTCGATGACTGCGTTGCGGCCGTTGATGTACATGTCCTCTGGTGTCTCCCGATGGAGACGTCCGGCGCGTCTGGCCGAGCGTCTCTACGATGGTTGAACGGTCGTGTAGAGCGCGTCGTCGTGACCGCCCGTCGGCACACTCGGCGTCTCGAGCAGCCGGCGCAGGAACGTCCTGCGATGAACATGGGCCGGGCCATGCTCGAGGATTGCCTCGCGGTGCGCCGCGGTCGCGTAGCCCTTATTGCGCGCGAAGCCGAACTGGGGCATCACCTCGCCGAGCGATCGCATGATGCGGTCGCGGGTGACCTTGGCGATGATGCTCGCCGCGGCGATCGTCGGGCACAGCGCGTCACCGTCGATGATTGCGCGGCACGGGATCCCGACCTCGACCGCGTCGCGGCCGTCGATCAGAACGTACTCCGCCCGAGGCGAGAGCGCTCCGACGGCCTGTCGCATCGCGACGAACGTGGCTTGCAGGATGTTGATCTCGTCGATGACCTGCTCGGAGACGATGCCGACGCTCCATCCGAGCGCACGGGCGACGATCAGCTCGTAGAGCTCCTCGCGCTCCGGCTCCGGCACGAGCTTCGAGTCGCGAACGCCCGGGATGTCACACTCGTCCGGCAGGATGACGGCGGCGGCGACGACCGGACCGGCGAGCGCGCCTCGGCCCGCCTCGTCGACTCCGGCGACGAGGCCGAAGCCGAGCGCCTGGATCTCGAGTCGATGCACGTCGACGATGAGCGACGGCGCGGCCTGATCCATCAGTGCAGTCGCGATGTGATGAGGTTCATGAACTCGTTGCGCGTGTCGCTCTGGTGCTTGAAGACACCGAGCATCGCGCTGGCGGTCGTGACGCTGTTCTGCTTCTGGACGCCGCGCATCATCATGCACATGTGATGCGCCTCGGTGACGACGGCGACGCCCTGCGGCTGGAGGTACTTCTGGATCGTCTCGGCGATCTGCTGCGTCATCCTCTCCTGCACCTGCAGACGGCGCGAGTACACGTCGACGATACGCGGGAGCTTCGAGAGCCCGACGATCTTGCCGTTGGGGATGTACGCGATGTGCGCCTTGCCGTAGAACGGCAGCAGATGGTGCTCGCACTGGCTGAAGAAGTCGATGTCCTTGACGATCACCATCTCGTCGTATCGCTCCTCGAAGATCGCGCCGTTGAGCACGGTCTCGATGTCCATCGCGTATCCCTGCGTCAGGAACTCCCACGCCTTGGCGACGCGGTGCGGTGTGCGCAGCAGTCCTTCGCGCGCCGGATCCTCGCCGACGAGCTCGAGCTGCTCGTGCACCAGCTCCTCGATGCGCCCGAGGTCGAGCGAGCGCGCGGCCGACGCTCCAACGCTGTCGAGCTCCTCCTCGTCGACGTTGAAGGCGACGCCGCCGACGGTCTTCTCACCAGCCCCTTCCTCGTGCCGGCGCGGACGATCGCCGCGACCGGTTCCATTTGCCTCGATCATGCCTCTGCCTCCTGCATTGCTGCTCCATAGCGGGCGACCTCGACGGGCGCCCCGAAATAGTCCACGAAGTTGTTCGCCGACTCGTACAGCCGGATCGAATGAAGCTCCGCTCCGTTGGTGACCGCGGCCGCGATGCGCGGCTCGAGGATCTGCCAGAAGAGCACCGCGATGTTCTCCGCGGTCGGTATGACGCCGCGAAGAAAGTCGACGTCGTGATTGAGATGCTTGTGATCGACGCGGTCGACGACGTGCTCGTCCATCAAACGCGCCAGGCGCTTGAGATCGATGACGTAGCCGGTGGCGGGATCGGGAAGTCCGCGCACGGTGACCTCGAGCTCGTAGTTGTGCCCGTGTCCGTGCGGGTTGTTGCACTTGTCGAACACCTCCTCGTTGCGCTCGTCGCTGAATCCCGGATTGAAGAGCCGGTGCGCGGCCGAGAAGTGCGCGCGTCGCGTGACGTAGACCATGATATCTGCCTTCGCCGTTGTTGATGTCGGTTGCCGGCGCGCCCGTCACGGCCGCGCCCCACTCTCCGTGCCCCTACTCTACGCTCCCCCCGCGGGCATCGGTTTGCACCGCCGTCGTATCAATGTTCATCCGGACCTGGCCCGAGCCTCTGCCGCCGACGCGCTCGAAGTCGAACTCCGAGGTCATGCGCACCGGAAAGCGCAGGCGCGATGCGGGACCGGCGAGGTCGAGCGTCATCCGGTAGTCGTAGCCGCCGATCACCGATGAGCTCCACCGGCGGACGACGACGCGCCGCGCCGCGAGCGTACCGTGATCGAGATCGAGCGCGCCACTGACCTCCTCGCCCTCGAACCGGATGCGTCGCGTCTCAGTACCATCGGCGCCGACGGTGTCGCGGATAGGAGCCGCGATGCCGAGACGACCGGCCAGCAGATCGGCGAGAATCCTCCGCTCGTCGGCGCCGAATCCGACGCTGGTGAAGCGCGCTTCGGTCTCGCTGCGCAGCTCGCCTCTCGAATTCTCGAACGAGTACATGCTCGCCAGGAGCTCGCGATCGCCGTCGATCTGCTGCGTCCGTCCGGCCGCGACGAACTCGCCGCCGGGTCGATGCCGCAGCGCGAAGCGCTCGCGCACGGTGACCGTCGAGTCGTCCTGCGTGATGGTCGTGACGAGCTCGACCGGCGCGCTGAAGCCCGCCGCGGCGAAGGCGGCGCTGTCGGCCAGCGCCCGTCGATGCGCCCGCTCGATCAACGCGCGCTCGTCCTCGGCAAGCGGACGGTGCGGCTGCCAGTCGGCGCCGCAACTCACGAGCGCGAGCGCCGCGACCACGGTCGCGAGCGACCTGAATGCCGGCGTCGCGACGCGCGCCGTTGACGGCGGTCGGCGCCTCACGGCGTCGCGGGCCTGTGCCCGGAGCGTCCCGTCTCGATGGCGTTGAGAATCGAGAGTGCCGCCATCGCGGCCCCGAACCCGTTGTCGATGTTGACGACGCTGATGCCGCTCGCGCAACTGGTGAGCATGCCGAAGAGCGCGGTGAAGCCGCCGAGCGCCGTGCCGTAGCCGATGCTCGTCGGCACCGCGATCAGAGGCTGGCGCGCCAATCCGCCGATGACGCTGGGCAGCGCTCCCTCCATCCCCGCGATCACGATCAGCACTCCGGCCGCCTCGAGGCGCTCGCGCTGATCGAGCAGGCGGTGGATGCCCGCGACGCCGACGTCGTAGATGCGCTCCATCGGCGCGCCGAACGTCTCGAGCGTGCGGCACGCCTCCTCCGCGACGGGACGATCGCTCGTGCCCGCGGCGATGACCGCGGTCGTGACGCTCGTGAACGTTGCGCGCGGAGCCCCGTAGCGGATCGTGCGCGCGACCGGATCGTACTCCCCGCCGGGATACAGCTCGAGCGCGCGCGCGGCGAGCGCCGCGCTGCACCGCGTGCCGAAGGCGAGTCCGCCGGAGGCGACGAGGGTCGCCGCGATCGTCGCGATCTGCTCGCCGGTCTTCCCGTCGCAGTAGATCACCTCGGGCGTACCCCGACGCCGCTCGCGGTCGAGATCGACCTTCGCGGCGCCGACGTCGATGTAGCCGTTGGTCGCGGCCGAGCCGGGTGCCGTCGCCGCGGCGGCTCCGGCGGCGATCGTCGCGATCAGTGTGCGGATCTCATCGTCGTTCATCGCGAAGGAAGCTCGATCTGGGTGAGCGTTGACGATTCGATCGCGGCATTGAGCGAGCCGGAACGGAATCCGGCGAGGTCGAGAGCGACGAAGCGGTAGCCCGTCCGGCGGATCGCTTCGTCGATCGCACCGGCACGCGCTACGGCGCGCTCGAAGTCCGCCGTGGGGATCTCGATGCGCGCGACGTCGCCGTGATGGCGCACGCGGAGCTCGGTGAAGCCGAGCTCCCGGAGCGATCGCTCGGCGCGGCCGATCTGCCGGAGGACGTCGAGCGTGATTCCGGTGCCATAGGGAACGCGCGAGGAGAGGCACGGCGCCGACGGCTTGTCGGCGTTCGGCAGACCGTACGTGCCTGCCAGGGCCCGCACCTGCGCCTTGGTGATGCCGAGCTCGAGCAGCGGCGAGCGCACTCCCTGCTCGAGCGCCGCGGTCCGTCCCGGTCGATAGTCGCCCGCATCGTCGGCGTTCGTGCCGTCGAGGATCGTCGCGATCGAACGATCGCGCGCGATCGCCGCGAGCCGCGAGTAGAGCGCGTCCTTGCAGAAGTAGCAGCGGTTGGTCGGGTTGGCGGCGTAGTTGTCGATCGCCAGCTCGCTGTACTCGATCCACTCGTGCCGCGCACCGAGACGCACGACGAGCTCGTCGGCGAGCGCGACGTCCTCCTCGGTGATCGTCTCGGTCACCGCCGTGACGCCGAGCGCGCGATCGCCGAGCGCCGCGACCGACGCCGCGAGCACGACCGACGAGTCGACGCCGGCCGAGAAGCCGACGACGACCGAGCCGAATTCGGCGATGTGACGCTCGAGCCGGTCGCGCAGCGCTGAGAGCTCCATATCGATGTCGATGGTGTCTGCCTGAATCATGATATCCCCGAAAGCCGACGATTGCGACGCGTCGAACGTGTTATCTTCATCGGTCGATCGGCCCCGAACTCGACAAGTTAGGCCTCCGGCGCCGATCGTGCATTTCCTTCAGAGCGATATCAGAGAGACATCAGCGCGTGTATCCTGTACTGTTCGAGCTCGGTCCCATCAAGATCTACAGCTTCGGCCTGATGATGGGACTGGCGTTCATCGCCGCCAATTACCTTCTCGTCTCGGAATTCAAGCGCCGGCGCATGCCCGACGAGATGGCCGGGACGATCACCCTCATCGCGCTCATCGCCGGCGTGGTCGGCTCGAAGCTCTTCAGCGTCTTCGAGAACTGGGACCGCTTCATGGCCGATCCGAGCGGTGAGCTCTTCTCGGCCTCCGGACTGACGTTCTACGGCGGCCTGATCCTCGCGACGCTCTCGATCTGGCTGTACGTGCGCTCGAAGGGCGTCCCGTTCCTGCGTGTCGCCGACGCGGCGTCGCCGTCGCTGATCCTCGCCTACGGCATCGGCCGCATCGGCTGCCAGCTCTCCGGCGACGGTGATTACGGCATCCCGACCGACGTGCCCTGGGCGATGACCTATCCGAACGGAACGGTCTCGACGCTGGCGAAGGAGAATCCCGGACTGGTCGAGCAGTTCCGGCAGATCTTCCCGGATCGTCCGGTGCCGGCCGACATCCCCGTGCATCCCGCGCCGGTCTACGAGACGCTCGCGGCCCTTGCCGCGTTCGCGCTGCTCTGGGCGCTGCGCAAGCGTCCGATGGCCGCCGGCATGCTCTTCTCGATCTACCTCGTGCTCGCCGGCATCGAGCGTCTGCTGGTGGAGTTCATCAGGCTCAATCCGCTGTACGTCGGCCTGTCGCAGGCGCAGTGGATCTCGATCGGCATGATCGCTCTCGGCGCGATGATGTTCTGGACGCTGCGCAACCGTCCGGCCGATCCGATCGGCGAGCCGGTCGCCGCGCGCCGCCGGCCCGCGCCGCAGCGTGCCCGCGCGACCCGCTAGCCCGCAATCCACACGGCGCGACGCGCCGATACTCCTGCGAGGATCATGCTCAACCGCATCGTCGGCCGCGCGCTCGATGTCTCCGGCGTCGAAGTCACCTTTTTGACGAAGGACGGCTGCCGCCTCTGCGACGAGGCGCTGTCGGTCGTCGAGGGCGTTCGACGACGCTTTCCGTTCAAGCTCGATGTGGTGCACATCGTCGAGGGCGACGAGTGGTATGAGCGCTTCGGCGACAAGATCCCCGTCGGCCTGATCGACGGACGGATGATCTTCAAGTACCGTGTCAATCCGCTCGACTTCTTCATGAAGCTCCGCGCATCGCGGCACCATTGAGGAGACCCCGATGAACATCGCATCACGCGCGCTCCAGTTCGCCGGCATCGTCGTCGTCGGCATCGGCCTCATCTACGGCGTCGCCAACAACGACATGACGAGCGAGATCGTTTTCGCGGCATTGGGGCTTGTTCTGTTTGTCGTCGGGCGCGCTATGCGTGCTTCGTAGGTCAGATGTCAGATGTTAGATGTTAGATGTCACAAGGCATGGAAGACGGGTAGCCGCGACCCAGCGTCCATGGTCTTCTTCGCCTCGTGACATCTAACATCTGACCTCTAACATCCAACATCTCCATGCTGACGACGCCTCGCCTCACGCTCAAACTCCTCGGCCCGGACCAGGCTCCGGAGGCGACGCGGTATCTGCTTCGCAACCGTGCGCACTTTGCGAGCGCGGGTCCGCGGGTCGACGACGAGTACTTCACCGAGGACTATCAACAGCGGCGGCTGACGCGGGAGCTGGAGATGACCGAGCAGGGATCGCTCGTCCGGCTCTGGATCTATCTGTCGGATGCCGACACGATCGACGGACCGATCGGCGACATATCGCTGTCGCACATCATCCACGGAATCCTTCACTCCTGCTTCCTGGGCTACAAGCTCGATCACGAGCACCTCGGCCGGGGCTACATGACCGAGGCGCTCGAGGCCACCCTCGGACTCGCCTTCGGCCGCCTCGGACTGCATCGCGTCGAGGCGAACATCATGCCGCGGAACATCGCCTCGCAGCGCGTCGTCGAGCGACTCGGGTTCGAGCGCGAAGGCTACTCGCGCGACTATCTGATGATCGACGGCCGCTGGGAGGATCACCTCCGCTACGCCCGGGTCAACTCGAACTGGACCGACGCCTCGACCTGAACTTCCACAACGCTGCCCTGACCTGCCGTGTTCCCTTCGTCCGTGCGTATCGCCCTTGCCCTCGTGCTCTTTATTATCGGAACGTTCCTTGCATCGTTCGGGAGGGTCGAGGGTCTGTTCCTGATCATCGGAGCCCTCTACTGGCTTTTTACGTACGTGCGATACGGGCCGATCAAAGTGGCATTCGTCGCCTATCGCCGGGGACAGCTCGACAAGGCGAAGGAGCTCATCGCCGGCGTACGATGGCCGCGGCTGCTGGCGGGCCGGCTCCGACCGTACTATCACTGGGTGCGCGGCGGCATCGCGGCGCATGACGGCGACCTCGAGACAGCCCGCGACGAGTACACGACCGCGCTGGCGTTGCGTCCGCGAGTCGAGAGCGACCGAAGCGTTCTCTCGGCGCTGCTTGCGGAGCTCGCGGTCATGCGTGGCGACCGCCCTGCGGCGCGAGAGCATCTGGCGGCGGCACGCGGGCTCGATCATCGAGAGGATCTCGACCCGTTCCTCGAGGATCTCGAGCGCCGCGCCGCCGGGTGACGAGAGCATAGTCGAGCCGGAAGCATCATCGCGTCCGCACGCAGGCACCACGTCAACCACACGATGAGATGTCCATACGCTACACGACATCCCTCGACGGGATCGAGCCGGAGATGCTCGACGGATTCTTCGAGGGCTGGCCGAGCCCTCCTTCGCCGGCGACTCACCTCGCAGTGCTTCGCGGCAGCCATCGCTGCGTGCTCGCTCTCGATGGTGATCGTGTCGTGGGCTTCATCACCGCGGTGAGCGACACCGTTCTGACCGCGTTCATCCCCCTGCTCGAGGTGCTTCCCGAGCACAGGGGCAACGGGATCGGCGGCGAGCTCGTCCGGCGCATGCTCGCGGTGCTCGACGATCTCTATTCGATCGATCTCGTCTGCGATGAATCGCTCGTCGGCTTTTACGCGACGCTCGGCCTGACACCGGGACGAGCCATGATGCGACGCAACTACTCCCGCCAGTCGGGCTCGCCGACGTGACCACGCCGACCATCGAAACGGCACGGCTCCGGCTCCGCCCGCTATCCTTCGCCGATGCGGACGAGGTGCGGCGGCTGGCGGACGATCCCCGGGTCTCGGGACCGACGGCGCGCATCCCGCAACCGTTCGAGCTCAGCGACGCGATCGAGTGGATCGACGGGCGGGTGCGATCGCTCGATCGACTCGCCTGGGCGATTGAGCTGCGCGAGAACGGCGCGCTCACCGGAGCGGTCGGACTCGTCGTCGACCAGGAGGCGCACGCAGCGCTCGACTACTGGATCGGCGCGGAGCACTGGGGCCGGGGCATCGCCACCGAGGCCGCGCGGGCCGCGCTGCATCACGGGTTCATTACCCTTGGTCTCGAGGAGATCGTCGCGCTGCACCTTGCGCACAACGGCGCCTCGGGCCGTGTGCTCGCGAAGTGCGGGATGCGCCATCTGGGCCCGAGCGTCGACCTGGTCCGCGGGGAGCTCGCCGCGGTCGAGCGCTATGCGATCTCGCGGTCTGAGTATCTCGCACGGGTGGACCGAATAGACGATCTCGGCACTTGACGCCGAGCGCCTCGAATCGTAGGTTCCCGGCGAGCACATCCCCTCCCACAAGAATTCCTGCACCTCGCGTGTAACAAAGGATGACCGGCGACAGTAGGCGCCGCGATCGCCATGGCCGGAAGACGCCACGCGCGGGCACAGAGTACGCCCGTCGGGCCGTCCGGAATCAGGAGGAACCCCATCATGTCCCCAGCGCTACGGTCGCGCCTCGTGCATCGCCTCATGCTCGTCGTCGCCGCGCTCCTTGCGAGCGCAGGATCGGCCGGCGCGGTCGTGCCGAGCATCAGCCCCGAGATCGAGAAGCAGGAACAGGAGATCGAGCGACTGCTGCGACGCGCCGAGTCGGAGTTCTGGAGCCTGAAGCAGCGCATCGACCAGGAGCGCACCGAGCGCCAGCAGCGTCTCGATCGCGCGAAGGCGGATTACGAGCAGGCGCAGCGCACGGTCGAGGCGACCGAGGGCTCCGCCGGCAGCGCGGCGCGCGAGCGGGCCGCCTACCAGGCCGACCGGGCCCTGGAGACCTACCACACCGAGCTCGAGCGAGCGATGCAGGGGGTGGATTCGGCGCGAACGGAGCTCGACCGCATCGAGCAGCGCGTCAGCCGCTACCGCGCGACGCTCGAAGCGCTCCGCCGCCGGACGCGCGGAACGCCGCAGTCGCCGGAGAGCGCGCCCGCCGTGCGCGACAGCAGCAGCGCGCGCGAGCCGGTGACCGCCGCACAGGCGGCTGATCGGCCTCGACGCTCTTAGAACGGCATCATTCGCGACGAAGGGCGGGACCGATGGTCCCGCCCTTCGTCGTTTGCAGACCCTACCGTGAGTCGCCCCGACCGAGGCTCGCCGCGAAACGACGCCCGTCACAATTTGGATAACCAGCGCACCGCTGCGTAGCTTTGCCCTTTTCCTCTGCGGCACCTCCGGGTGCACCCCGGGGTCCCGACTCGCTCGGAGGCGGGAATCCCCACTTCGAGTGTCCCGCACAGCAGTTGTACATCGCGTACCAACTCCATTAATCCACGGTATGACAGCACGACCCTCTCCCACTGCCGGACGCGTCCGGCAGCGCTTCTTCTCGGCCGCGCTCGCGATCATCGGCGCCCTGACGCCGATGCTTCTCATGGCCCAGGGGGCACCCCCCCAGCAGCACGGCGGCGAAGCCAACCTCGTCCTGCCTGACATCGGGACGGTCGAGCTCGCCGGGCTCAACAGCCGCACGTGGCTGCTGATCGGCCTGGTCGTCTGCGCGCTCGGGCTGGTGTTCGGCCTGATGATCTCCAGCCGCATGAAGCGACTTCCGGTGCACCGGTCGATGCTCGAGGTTTCGGAGCTCATCTTCGAGACGTGCAAGGCATACCTCGTGCAGCAGGGCAAGTTCATCCTGATCCTCGAGCTTTTCGTCGGCTCGATCATCGCGATCTACTTCCTGTTCCTGCAGCACATGCCCGTCGAGAAGGTCGCGATCATCCTTGCGTTCTCGCTGATCGGCATTGCCGGCAGCTACGGCGTGGCGTGGTTCGGCATCCGGGTCAACACCTACGCCAACTCGCGCGCGGCATTCGCGTCGCTGGCGGGCAAGCCGTGGCCGGCGTTCAACATCCCGCTGCAGGCCGGCATGAGCATCGGCATGATGCTCATCTCCGTCGAGCTCATGATGATGCTGCTGATCCTGCTGTTCATCCCCGGCGACTACGCCGGCGCCTGCTTCATCGGCTTCGCCATCGGCGAGTCGCTCGGCGCCGCGGCACTGCGCATCGCCGGCGGAATCTTCACGAAGATCGCCGACATCGGATCGGACCTCATGAAGATCGTCTTCAACATCAAGGAGGACGACGCGCGCAACCCGGGCGTGATCGCCGACTGCGTCGGTGACAACGCCGGCGATTCGGTCGGCCCGAGCGCCGACGGCTTCGAGACCTACGGCGTCACCGGCGTCGCGCTGATCACGTTCATCATGCTCGCGGTGCCCGAGGCCACGACGCAGATCAATCTCCTCGTCTGGCTCTTCGTCATGCGCGTGATGATGATCATCGCCTCGGCCCTCTCCTACGGCATCAACAACATGAT
>DATLHO010000236.1:0-12468 GCA_035539855.1 Kapaibacterium sp. (SeqCode)
GCCCTCGTAGCGAACGCCGATGGAGCCGCGCGTGAACGGCCCGAGCGAGTCGTGATGCGCCAGCGCCGATGCCTCGCCGCTGAGCAGTCCGTATTCGGTGCCGATGCCGCCGGTCGCCTCGATCTCGCGATGCTGATAGCGTGAGTACGCCGCGTGCAGTTCGACACGGCGCAGGAGGGAGGCCTCCGGCAGCACTTCGAGCGCGCCCTCGGCGAAATCGCGCTCCATCTCGACGCGCACGCCCTCCTCGTGCGCTCCTGCGAACCCGCCGGGGATCCCGTAGCGCGATCGCATGAGTCCGGCAGCGGCGCCGACGAAGCCCCACGGCACGAAGGCGCTCGCGCCGAGCGATCCGTTGTGCGATGCGAAGTCCGTGTTGTCGAGCGTGCCGGATGGCGTCGTGATGTCGTCGGCGCGGCGGCCGCTGGCATCGATCTGCAGCGCGACCGGGCCGATCGGGATCGACGCGGTCAGGCCGCCGCCGTATCCGGAGTTCACGGACTCTCCCTGTACGCTCGCCATGCCGTGAAAGCGATCGGGCATCGTGTTCGCGATCCGGTGTCGCACAACGTTGACGACGCCGCCGAGCGCGTTGGCGGTGTAGAGAAGGCTCTGCGGACCCTGCACGATCTCCACGCGCTCGGCGTTCATCGGGTCGATCGCGACGGCGTGATCCGACGATGTCGCCGAGAGGTCGCCGGTCGCGACGCCATCCTCGAGCAGGTGCAGACGATCGCCGCCGAGACCACGCACCACCGGACGGGCCGTCGCCGGACCCATCGATCGCTGCGCGATGCCCGGCTCGCCGCCGATCGTCTCGGCGAGCGAGCGTCCGAGCTGGCGATGCAACTGCGCGCCGGCGATGACCTCGCTCGGACGATACGGCGCGGCGAGCGCCTCGCGCTCGGCGTTGACGACGACCGTCCGGCCGGCAAGCGCTGTGCTGCGCAGCTCGACCCGCACGTGCAGTCGCGACTCCGCCGGCACGATCACCGTCTGCTCGACGCTCTGATAGCCGAGATGCGTCACGCGCAGGGTGTACCGTCCGCCCGGAATGCCGACGAAGTGGAACGAGCCGTCGCGGTGCGAGCGCTCGGCCCGAGCCAGCTCGACGACCGCGACGGTGGCCCAGCCGATCGGTTCGCCTTCGACGGCGTCGACGACCTCGCCGGTGAGCGTTGCGGCAGGCGGCGGCAACGCTGTCTCTGCGGACGGCCCTACCGGCGCCGCACGTGTCATGACCGCCTTCGCCGGAGAATGCGGCTCATGAGCCCAGGACGCGACGGCGGTGAGCACGAAGAGTGCCGCGCCTGCGAGCGACCGTGAGAGCGCCACGAGCCGAGTCGGACGGCTGCGATGGTGTGCGAACAGGATGCTTTCGCTCACGGCTCCACCACGACGGGGATCGGGGCCGAGACATAGTCGTCGTGCCCGCCGTGCAGAAGGTGGACCGTCAGCGTCGTCGCGCCGGGCCTGATGCCGTTGAGACGAAAGCCCCATCGGGTGACCTGGCCGGCGCGCGCGATCGTCGTATCGGAGACGCTGATCGAGAGGTCGTTCTCCCAGACGCCGTCGGCATCCGGCGACGGAAGTCCCAGCGCGCCGTCGTCGGCGATGAACCGGACGATGAAGTCCTGGCCGGCGGAGGTGTCGATGACGATTCGTCCGGAGATGTGGGTGGTGTCGACGGTGGCGATCGTCGAGTCGCTTCCCGCGATCGAGCGCAGCAGCACGACGCCGCGCGCCTCGAAATGCTCCTCGGGTGTGACGGGGTTGTCGGCGCAGCCGGCGGCGAGCGAGACGAGAAGGCCAAGGGCGATTGCCCTGGTTGTCGTGAGCATGATTCAGTTTCCGTTCGTAGTGGATTGACGGTACGATCGCGCGACGAGCACGCGTCACGGAGCGCGTTGCCGCCCGACGTCGATTCGGGCGCGCGCGATCCGGCGGTGCGCTGCGGCCATGTCTGCCGCGTGCGGTCGGAAATCCTGACTACGAAGCGAAGGGTGGGGCGCGGAGCGAGGGGCGGAGGATGCGAAGGGCGGAATGTGCCTGCGTGGCGGACACGGAAGTGATCGCTCCCGGAAGCATCGACGGAGCGGGCGCCACCGAGGGCGCGACGACAACGGCGACAGCAGGTCCGTGATGGCAGAAGAAGCACCCGGGCGCGTCAAGCTCGATCGCGGCGTCGAGTGCGGAACACCGGCGGTCGTTCTCGAGCGAGGCCGCGTCGGGCGAGTCTGACCCAAACGAAAGCGGCTCCTGCGAGACCGACTCCGGCGACGCCTCGCCCTCCGCGGCGCACGAGCGCTCGCCCGCAAGCGGAGCGTGCGAGAGCGCGTGCAGCAGCGCCGTCGACGAGGTCGCGAGATACATCATCGCGACCACAACGGTCAGCACGGCGCGGGATATCGGGATTCTGCGATTCACGGCGGCGGCAAAGGTACGCGGGGTGGAAGCCGGCGGCAAGCTGAAAGTGCAAACGAGTTGCAGAAATAGTCGCAGCGTGGGCGTCCAAGCTGTTGCTTTCCCCCGTGTCGCGACCTATAATCCGATTGAATCCGATACTGGCGCTCGTTTTGCTGACGAGTCTGCCAATTCCAGGCGCTGAACTTCGCGAGTGCACTGCTCATGACCGCAACACGCACGCACCGGCTCACAACGCGGGGAGCCGTCGTAGGCTTCCTGGCGCTGGCCGCGGCGCTCCTGGCGGTCGTGCCCGCAGCCGAGGCGCAGCAGTTCGGGCGCAACAAGGTCCAGTACCGGAAGTTCGAATGGCGCTACCTGCAGTCGGAGCACTTCGACATCTACTTCTACGACAGCGCCGGCATCTACCTCGGGCAGTTCACCGCCGACGTCGCCGAGCGCGCGCTCGAGCAGGTGCAGGAGAACTGGCGCTACCGGATCAACAATCGGATCTCGCTGGTCATCTACAACTCGAAGAACGACTTCCAGCAGACCAACGTCGTCGGCATGTACATGCCCGAGGGTGTCGGCGGCGTCACCGAGCTGTACAAGAACCGCATCGTCGTGCCGTTCGAGGGGGAGTGGGAGAAGTTCCGGCACGTGATCCACCACGAGCTCGTCCACGCGATTCTCAACGACAAATTCTACGGCGGCTCGCTGCAGTCGCTGATCTCGAACAACGTCCGCGTGATGGTGCCGGGCTGGATGAACGAGGGCCTCGCCGAGTTCGAGGCCTACGACGGCTACAACATCGAGACGGACATGTTCGTGCGCGACGCGGTCATCGGTGGATATCTCCCCGAGCTGCAGTACCTCGACGGTTACATGTCGTATCGCGGCGGTCAGACGTTCTACTGGTACGTCGAGCAGAACTACGGTCGCCAGAAGATCGGCGAGCTGCTCAACCGTCTCAAAAGCTCCGGCAGCGTCGACGTCGCGTTCAAGGGAGCCTTTGGCAAGTCGCTCGAGGAGTTCTCCGAGCAGTGGCAGTACGACCTCAAGAAGCTCTACTGGCCCGACATCGCCGACCGAAAGCGTGCGCGGGATTTCGCCGTCGGACTGACCGAGCATCGAAAGGAGGAGTCGTTCTTCAACACGTCGCCGGCGATCTCGCCGAACGGCGACAAGCTCGCCTACATCTCCGACCGAGACGGCTATCGCTCGGTCTACGTGATGGACATCGAGAAGCGCGAGAGCGCGAAGATCGCGCAGGGCGAGACCGACGTCGACTTCGAGGAGCTGCACATCCTGACGCCGGCGCTCTCGTGGTCGCCCGACGGGCGGCGCGTCTCGATCGCCGTCAAGTCGCACGGCCGCGACGCGATCTACCTGATCGATGCCGCGACCGAGGACAAGCAGAAGATCGAGCTTGACCTCGACGCGATCTATTCGGTCGACTGGTCACCCGACGGCTCGCGCCTCGCGTTCCAGGGAATCAAGGGACAGCAGTCCGACATCTTCGTCTACGAGATCGCAACCGGCGAGCTCACCAACGTCACCGCCGACATCTTCAGCGACGTCGATCCGAACTGGTCCGCCGACAGCCGCACGATCTACTTCGTGAGCGACCGCCGCGAGCACCCGATCCGCACGATGACCGCTCGGAACTTCGACGTGCGCGGCTATGCCTACGACACGCGCGACATCTACTCGGTCGACGCCGGCACGCTCGAGCTCCGACGCATCACCGAGAGCGAGGGCGTCTCCGAGAAATCTCCGGTCGCCGCCAGCGACGGACGCCTGCTGTTCATCTCCGACGCCAACGGCATCGACAACATCTACGTGCTCGATGCTCCGGGCTCGCGTCCGCGGCCGCTGACGAATTCGATCAGCGGCATCGACCAGCTCTCGCTGACGCGCGACGGCGGACGGATGGTCTTCACGACGTGGAACGGCGACGGCTACGACATTTTCCTGATGCGCATGCCGTTCGACTCGCGGGTCGCGGGCGACACGCTTGCGCCGACGAACTACCTGATGCGTCGCACCGCCGCGATCGCGCCTATGGCCACGGCAGAGCGTACCGCGGAGCCTCCGGTGCGCGCCGCGACCGAGCTCTCCGGCTACGGCAACGTGCGACTCGACGTCTCCGAGGCCGACCCCGGCCGCTCGCGCCGCGAGCCGCCGAGCGCGACCGCGATCGCCGAGCTCGCTCCGCCGAGCGACTCGCGCACGGCCACCGGCGAGTACGCGATCAAGGACTACAAGCTGAAGTTCACGCCCGACCTGATGATGGCCACGGGCAACTACAGCTCCTTCTACGGCGTGCAGGGCGTCGCGCAGATGCTCTTCAGCGACATGCTCGGCGATCACCAGATCTACGTCGCGACGAACCTTCAGCTCGATCTCAAGAACAGCGACTTCGTCGTCAGCTATTCGTACCTGCCCGAGACGATCGACTACACGGTCGATCTGTTCCAGGAGTCGCAACTGGTGACGCTCGAGGACCGCCGCGGCGGCGAGCACACGTCGCGCTTCCGGCAGTGGGGGCTCACCGGCCGCGCGGCCAATCCGTTCTCGCGCTTCAACCGGCTCGAGTTCGGCGTCACCTGGCTCAACGTCGCCCGCGAGATGATCTACAACAACGGAGAGGTGCCGCAGCTCGCTGATCAGTCGAAGATGCTCTTCGTGCCGACGATGAGCTATGTCTTCGACAACTCGCAGATGTGGGCCTTCGGTCCGATCTCCGGCTCGCGCTACAACCTCACGGCGACGGCCTCGCCCAAGCTCGGCGACAACGGCGTCGGCTTCTACACGCTTCTCGGTGACGCGCGCACCTACCTCTCGCTCGGCAACGAGTACAGCGTCGCGCTGCGCGGCGCGGGCGGCTTCAGCTTCGGACCGGATCCGCAGAAGTTCTTCGTCGGCGGCGTCGAGAACTGGATCAACTACAGCTACAACCGCGACGCGAAGATGCCGCTGGAGAACGCCGAGGACTTCACATTTCTGACCCCCGGCTTCCCGCTGCGCGGCTTCGACTTCAACGAGCAGCTCGGCTCGAAGTATTTCATCGGCAACGCCGAGTTCCGCTTCCCGCTCTTCCGGGCCCTTGTCAGCGGACCGCTGCCCGTGCTCTTCCAGTACGTCTCGGGCGTCATGTTCGTCGACCTCGGCTCGGCCTGGAACACGAGCTTCAACGCCTTCCGCGAGCGCGCCGACGGCACCGTCGTCACCGAGGATCTGCTCATCGGCACCGGACTCGGCGCCCGCGCGTACGTGTTCGGACTGCCGGTCCGCTTCGATGTCGCCTGGAACTACGACCTCGAGAGCTGGAGCGAGCCTCACTACTACGTGTCGCTCGGCTACGACTTCTGATCGTGGACAATTGCAGCGAATGAAGGGCGCGATCCGCGGTACGGGTCGCGCCCTTCGTTCATCCGGGTCCGTCACAATTTTCTGTCGACACCCCATGTGTGGGGTTGCTTTGAACTGCGTACTTTGTCGTCCCCTCAACAGCGGTTCCGGGCGGACACATTACGTCCGCCATTGAACGGGCGCCGGCGTACACTTGCACACGGTCGCCCGGGAAGACAATGAAGTGATCAATCGAGGTGTGGCGTGGCAACGGCAGTGGATACACGAGCGAAGCTTCTGGAGCTCCTCAACGGCGGACACGAGCCGACGTTCGACGACCTGCGTCGCCAGCTCGCGGTGCAGTCCGACCGGCATCTGCGGCGATTGCTCGGGCAGCTCCGAGAGGCCGGCGTGCCGTTGCAGGAGAAGAGGGTGGGGCGCGTCAAGCGCTTCTACATTCCGGAGGAGCAGCGGCAGCTCGAGGCGCGGCCGCTGAAGCTGACCGAGGACCAGGTCTTCGCGCTGACCGTCGCGGCCGAGGCGGCGCGGTCGATGCTCGAGCCGACGCCGCTCGGCGAGCCGCTGCTCGAGGCGTTCGCCCAACTCTTGTCGAACCTGTCGTCGCAGGTACACACGTTCGAGCCGGAGGCGCTTCGGCAGCACTGGCACTTCGGCGCGACGCCGACCGCCGCGATCGATCCGGCGATGTTCCGCGCGATCTCGCACGCGGTCGAGGAATGCCGCTGCATCAAGATCGACTACCTGACGGCGTCGACCGGCGCGTTCTCGAAGGGACGGCTTGTCGATCCGCTCGCGATCGCGGTCAAGGGCGGCACGTGGCTGATGGTCGCCTACTGCCACACCCGCCAGCGCGTGCTCGACTTCGCGTTCGCCGGCATCCAGCGGGTGGAACTTTGCGATCCGGAGGTCGAGAACGCGTACTTCACGCGGCCCGAGGGCTTCGATGCCGAGATGCACTTCCGTGATCGCTTCGGCGCGCTTTCCGGTGACGAGGTGCACGAGGTGCGCATCCATGTCGAGGCGGCGAAGGCCGAGTACTTCCGGCGGAAGTTCTACCATCCGACCCAGCAGATCGAGACCACGCTTCCCGACGGACGGATCATCGTGAGCTTCGAGGTGTCAGGCCTCGACGAGATCCGCTCGTTCCTGCTCGGATGGGGATCGGGAATCACCGTGGTCGAGCCGCCGGCGCTCGTCGAGCGCATCCGTGAGGAAGCCCTCGCGATCGCGGCGAAGTACGGCGAGCCGGTCGGCACGAGTGCGAACTAGCAGTGGGTTGAATCCGCGTCAGGGCATCGCCGGTGCGGTGACGCCGAGGCGCTCGATCGCCTCGATCACCTCCTCGACATCGATGTCCGCGACCGAGCCGCCGGCCGGTGCGACGACGACGCCGTGCCGCGTCGCGAGCGGAGCGAACAGGCGCAGGTTGTCGGGATTCTCAGGGTAGAGGCCGACCGTCGGAATGTCGTAGGCCGAGGCCACGTGCACGACCGATGTATCGGGCGAGACGACGAACGTCGCGCCGGCGACGACCGCCGCGAGCTCGAGCAGGTCTCCGGTGTCGGCCGCGACGATGTCCGCGGCGGTGGTGGCGATCGCGTGTGCGGTGGGGCGATCCGAGGGCGTTCCGACGATCACGACGGGCGTGCGCTCGGCGAGCCACTGCGCCAGCGCGACCGTGCGCTCGACCGTCCAGTGCCGGCTCGGCGCTCCGGCGGAGATGTTGACCACCGCGTACTCGTCACCCACGGCCGCCCGCACGCGTGCAGCGATGACCGTTGCCTCCGACGGCAGCCCGATGTGTGGGCGTCGGTCCGGCGTCGATCCGGGAGCCAGCAGCGACATCGGCGCGAGCATCCTATCGACGTAATGCCCCGGCGGCGGGGTCGGCGGCAGCGCGATGAACTCCTGCGGCGCGTTCGATGGGTGGGCGATCACGCGCCGCGCGTGGGCGCTGCGCGCGAGCATCCGGGAGCTCGACGAGTGGTGGTCCTTCGGGTCGATGTACAGATCGAACGAGCGCATCTGAAGGCGCATGACCGCGCCGGCGAGGCCGATCGCGCCGCGGCCGACCTCGAAGACGTCGGTCGCACCCGGAGCATGCCGCGCGATCGATGCGGCCGCCGGAGCGGCGAGCACCGTAATGCGGGAGGCCGGGAAGCGTACGGCCAGCGCCTCGATCAGGGGTGTCGTCAGCACCATGTCGCCGAGGCGTCCAAGCTGAACGACGCCAATCGTCGCCGGTTCTTCGATGCTCATCCGTTGACTCCGTTCTGTGGCTCCTCCGCGTCGTCGTCGCCCGAGTTCGTGGGCCGGCCGCGGCCGGCATGGCGGAAGAAGAGGTAGATCGGGATTCCGCTCAGCACGAGCACGAGGCCGAAGGCCGAGTTGATCACCGCCGGCTCGCCCGCCTCCCGCGCGGCAAGGTAGCTCGTGACGTCGCCATAGACCGTGAGCACGAGGAATGCCACGGCAAAGACGATGAACAGTCCGGGCACCCACGGATAGGCCGGCACCCGATAGGCCCGCTCGGCATCGCGGTAGCGCCGGCGAAGAACGAACAATCCGAATGCCCCGGCGGCGTAGAAGATCCAACTGACAAAGATCAGCGTGTTGGTAAGCGAGTCGAACGTGCCGCTGAACAGCAGAAGGACGCTCCAGATGCACTGCATCACCAACGACGCCGCGGGCGTGTGGAAGCGCGGATGGGCCCGGCCGAGAAAGCGCGGGAAGACGTTGTGGCGCGCCATCGAGAAGTAGACCCGGGCGCTCGCCAGGATCGTCCCGTTGACCGTCCCGAACGTCGAGAGCATCACCGCCGCGGCGATCACAGTGCCGCCGCCCGTGACGATCCGCTCTGCGACGTCGGAGGCGACGAGCTTCGACGCTGCCATCACGTCGATCGGCAGCACGTAGATGTAGGCGAGGTTCATCAGCACGTAGACCGCGATGATGACCGTCATGCCGGCGATGAGCGAGCGAGGGATCGTCGTGCGCGGACGCCGGACCTCGCCGGCGATGTAGGTGATGTTGTTCCAGCCGTCGTAGGCCCAGAACGCTCCCTGCAGCGCCGCGGCGATACCGAGCGCGAGGGCGAGTCCGCTGACATCGGTCGCGTGGGAGCGCGAGCTGACGACGAAGTTGTGCGCGCTGCCGACCTCCGGAGCGACGAACGTCAGGACGATCAAGGTGACGATCGCGGCGACCTTGGCCATCGTGAAGAAATTCTGAACCGTCCCGCCGAAGCGCACGCCGAGGTAGTTGACGACCGTCAGCACGATGATCAGCAGCGCGGCGATCGACTTCATGCCGAAGTCCGCGAACGGACGGAAGGTGCCGATCGGCAGCGAGAACGTGTAGGCGCTGAGTTCGGCCGAGAGCTGCGGCAGGGTGAAGTACTGCCCGGCGTACTCGGCGAAGATGTAGGCGATGCTCGCGATCGATCCGGTCTGGATCACGATGAACACGGCCCAGCCGTAGAGGTACGCCCAGAACGGACCGTACATCCGCTCGAAGTAGACGTACTGGCCGCCGGTCTCCGGGATCATGCTCGCGATCTCGGCGTTGGTCAGCGCGCCGAACAGCGTGATCAGTCCGGCGAGCACCCAGACGGCCAGCAGGAGCTCCGGGAACCCGACGCCGTGACCGATCAGGTCGGCGGCCATCGTGCCGGGCTTGCGGAAGATGCCGGAGCCGATCACCGCGCCGACGACGATCATGGTCGTCGAGAAAATGCCGAGCGCCGGCACCAGGCCGCGGTTGACACGGGCGATCTCGCTCGAGAGCGGTTCGGAGGATGGGTCGTTCGTCACGGGCTCAGGCGGTGAGACTTTCGAAGATCTTCGGCGTGACCGACCAGAGGAGCGAGCCTCCGGGGGGCCGCCGTACACGGTGCAGCTCGACGGCCGTCACCGATGCCTTGCGGACATCGACGCTCAGTCGTCCTTCCGATGTCAGCGAAGCGATCACGTGGCCGAGGTTCGGCTCATGACCGGTGAAGAGCAGGTGCTCGACGTCGGCATGCTCGGCGATGAGATTCGACACGTCGTCGAACGAGGCGAGGGGCACCAGCCGGGGATCGAGCAGAATCGGCTCCTCGTGCCCGGTGATCCGCGCGACGATCTCGGCGGTCTGTCGCGCTCGCACGTAAGGGCTCGAGACGATGCGATCGAAGGCGAGCCCGAGGCGCTTCAGGGCCTTGGCAACCGTTGCGGTGCGAAGAGTACCGCGGTCGGTCAGTCGGCGCTCGGCATCGCCGCCCGAGGGCGCGATGTCCTCGGCGATGCCGTGGCGCATGAGGTAGAGAATCATAGGCCTGCAGTGGAGGCGTTGAGCGGCGAAGATAGACTTTCGATCCGGAATGTTAGCTTCGACGCCAATTCCCGCACGAGGTCCGGACGCGTCCGGATGTCAGATTCACGCAGTGGTCACGACATGGCGAAAGCACCCAAGCCACCCAGAACCTACGTCGAATTCGTCCGCCGCTTCCCGAAGCTCGAAGTCGCCTGGCGCGCGATGAACGAGGCGGAACAGGAGGGACCGCTCGACGAGCGGACGCAGCGCCTGGTCAAGCTCGGCATCTCCATCGGTGCGATGCGCGAGGGAGCCGTGCACTCGAACGTGCGCAAGGCGCTCGCGCTCGGCATCACGCCGGAGGAGATCATGCAGGTCGTCGCACTTGCAGCGAGCAACCTCGGCATGCCCTCGACCGTGGCGATCTACAGCTGGATCCGCGACGTGCTCGAGCCGCGAGCCGCCGACGAGTCTGCCGCGCCTGCCCGGCCTGCCGGCACGGCCCGCGCGGCGTCAGACGCGGCGTCAGACACGGCGTCAGACACGGCCGCCTCGCGCGGTGCGCAGTAGGATGAGGCCGCGCCCGGTCGTCGCGATCCTCGCCGGCGGTGAGAGCCGCCGCATGGGGCGCGACAAGGCGACGATCGAGCTCGACGGCGTCTCGGTCATAGAGCGCATCGCGCGAGCGGCCGCGAGCGCGGGCCTGCGCTGCATCGTCGTCGGACGCGCGAGGCCGCACATCCGTGCGAGCACTCCATCACATGAAGCCTCGACGCGCGACGTACGCGAGCCGGACGAGCTCATAGAAGACTGGATCGAGGACGACAGCCCGGGGGAGGGACCGCTCGCTGCGCTTGCGACCGCATTGCGTCGCGTCGGCGGCGACGTGATCCTGGTTGCGTGCGACATGCCGCTGGTCGATCCTGCATCGTTCGAATGGCTCTCGTCGCTCGTGGTCGACGACTCCGTCGCCGGCGTCGTACCGCGCAACGACCGAACGCTGGAGCCATTGTTTGCGCGCTACGGCCCGGAGGCACTGCCCGCGATCGAAGAGGTACTGCTGACCGGTCGCAGGTCGATCGGTGCGTTGATCGACAGGGGAGGCATCGCGATCGTCGACCTTCCGGAGAAACTTCGCGAGCGTCTTGCGAACGTGAACACGCCGGAGGATCTCATTCGCGTGCGAAGAGTGCTCGAAGCACGGTCGAAGGACTAGGCGACCCAGTCGCGGGGAGACCGCAGCCAGCCCATGAGCGTGCGCTCCGAGTCGGTCGTCTCCATCGGCGGGTCGTAGTCGAAGTTGACGACCGGCGGCATGCTCATCAGGATGCTCTCGATGCGGCCGTTCGTCTCGAGTCCGAAGGTCGTGCCGCGATCGTAGACGAGATTGAACTCGACGTAGCGACCCCGCCGCAGCAACTGGAACTTCTTCTCGCGCTCGTGGGTGGGCTCGTCGCGATGGTGCTCGACGATCGGCAGATAGGCGGCAAGGAAGGCGTCGCCCATGGCGTGCTGAAAGCGCAGCCAGCGCTCCATCTCGTCGGCCTCCCCGCGGAGGTAGTCGTAGAACACGCCTCCGATGCCACGGCACTCGCCTCGATGGCGAATGAGGAAGTACTCGTCGCACTGCGCCTTGAACCGCGGATAGACGTCGTCACCGAACGGCGCGCAGGCGTCGCGAAGAGTGGAGTGGAAGTGCGTGCCGTCGAATTCGTCGGCGATGTACGGCGTCAGATCGGCGCCGCCACCGAACCACGCGTCACCGTTGGACTGTTCGAAGTAGCGGTAGTTCGCGTGCACGGTGGGGATGCGGGGCGAGCGGGGATGGATCACCAGCGAGATACCGGTCGCGAAGAACCGCGCATCGTCGACGCCCATGCGCTCGGCAAGCTTCGCCGGCAGCTCGCCATGGACGACGGACGTATTGACGCCGCCCTTCTCGAACAGCGCACCATCGGCGATCACCCGCGTGCGCCCGCCACCGCCGCCTGGCCGTTCCCACGCGTCCTCACGAAACCGTCCGACGCCATCAGCCGCTTCGAGCGCCGAACAAATGCGATCCTGTAGCTCAAGCACAAACGCGACCATCCGGTCACGAAGAGGTGATGTCGTATCATCCATGCACGAAGATACCAACCCAACCGCCCGCCCAACCCTCGCCAACAACGAAGCACTCAACGCCAACGACGCAGTCAACGCCAACGACGCAGTCAACGCCAACGACGCACTCAACGCCAACGACGCACGCAACGCCAACGACACACGCAACGCCAACGACACACGCAACACCAACGACACACGCACCACCAACGAAACCGCCCCTCACCAATAACCAATAACAAATAACCAAAACCCCACCGCCCCCACGCCTCGTGACATCTAACATCTAACCTCTAA
>DATLHO010000237.1:0-3671 GCA_035539855.1 Kapaibacterium sp. (SeqCode)
CGAACGTGTCGAGCGCCGTGGCGACACGTTCTTCATCCCTCAGGATTACGTCAGGTTCTACCGCGTCTCCGGATTCATCGCATCGAACCGTACGATCGTAGGCGTCATCGTCGACGATCGTCTCGCGCTCTATGGCAGCCGGTACGGCGACGCGATACTCTACGTCGTCGGGCTCGACGTGCGCACCGGCGAGCGGATCGTGAGCTACCGATGAGCGCGTGTGATCGTTCGCCTGCCGTCGTCCGGAATCACTCCACCTTCACGAACGACATCGACGCGTGCATGCGATCGGCGCCGACGATGCGCACGACGTAGTAGCCGGCCGGCAGCGTCTCGACCGGCACTCGCACGTACTCGGCGCCGTCGAGCTCGGTCGAGGAGCGACGGGCGCCAAGCGCGTCGTACACCTCGAGCGACGCGTCGCTGCGCAGTGACTCCGGCAGGCGCGCCGTCAGCCAGTCGCTCGTCGGGTTCGGACTGAGCGCGAGATCGAGAAGTCGAGGGGATTCGCTGGCCACGCCCGTGAGGATGCTCGTGCCGTCGACGGTCACGACCTGGTTGATCGGTGGCGCGACGACGGTCGACGTCGGCAGTCCGCGCATCGGCCAGCGTACGACGATCGAATCGATCTGCGCGGTCTGGGCGAGGCCGAAGTTCAGCTCGAACGGCTGCATCATGCCCCAGCGCCCGACGCCCGACTGGATCTCGCGCATCTGCGTGATGCCGCCGGCGTGCACGTAGATGCGCGCGCCGATCGCGTTGCGGTTCGACTGCGCCGGCGCGATGAGCTTCACCGTCACGTGGTTGTTCCGGTTGCCGACGTCATTGCGCACCATCAGCACCTGGTTCGCCCGCGCGCGATCGGCCGGCGGCACGTACTGCGCGAGCGGTGCGAAGACGACGGCGAGATCATCGTCGCCATCGAGGTCGAAGTCGAAGGGACGGTTCGAGTGCGCCGGACGCAGCCACTTGATCAACCCCGTCGCCTTTGCGATGTCGGTGAACGAGTGATCGGCGTTCTGACGATTAATGTAGGCGCGGTCCTGCGCCGGATCGTAGCCGGTCGTGCTGATGACGATGTCCTGCAGCATGTCGTTGTCGAAGTCGAGCCACGATCCCGCCTGGTCGCCGAGGTGTCCCGTTGCGCTCGGCGTGCGGCGCGTCACGATGGAATCCTCACCGGTCGATGAGCGGAGCGTCTCCTGCCACGTCTTGATCTGCGAGTTGAGCGGCCGGTCGAACTTGTCGATGTCCCACTCGAGTCGGTAGCGACCGGCGGCGCCCGAGTTGATCGAGAGTGGCGAGCGGCCCTCGGTCGCGCCGAGGCCGCCGTGGACGAGCATCTGCGCGACGTCCATGTCGCCATCGTTGTCGTAGTCGGCCGGCAGCGCCTCCCACTGGCACAGATCGCGCGCGCCGATGCCGGGATCGACGTTCCCCATCATGTTGTTCTTCGACGTGTAGTTCGCCACGTCGGTCGCGTCGGTGAACGTGCCGTCGCGGTTGTTCATCCACAGCGTGCCGTTGGTCCGGCAGTAGGGGCACGTGAGGATGTCGGGCCACCCGTCGTTGTTCCAGTCGGTCACCGTGGCGCCGTAGTTGGGCTCGACGACCTGGTCGATGCCCGACTCGGCGGTGACGTCGCGGAACGTCCCGTCGCCGTTGCCCTTCATGAGGAAGCCCGGGATCCACTCGTTGTTCTGGTGGTCGGCCGAGAACACGGTGATGTAGATGTCGAGCCTGCCGTCGAGGTCGTAGTCGAGGAAGCAGAATCCCGTCGACGGAAACTTCCCGAGCTCGTGCAGGCCGTTGTTCGGCACGAGCCGGAATCGTCCGGTGCCGTCGTTGAGCAGCACCTCGGCGCGATCGCCGGAGTCCTTGAACGTCGAGACCGTATAGTAGAACAGTCCGGTCACCAGATCCGGATGCGAGTCGCCGTTGACGTCGGCCATCGCCCAGACGTCGGCGATGCGGCCGGTCGCGCCCGACTGCGGGTTGGCGTAGGCCCCGGTGCTGTCGGTGTAGTCGACGAAGATCCGGTCCTTCGGATCGCTCGATGCGGGATCGGGTAGGTTCAGGTAGAAGCGCGTCTTCATGCTCCGATTGTACGCCAGGTTCTGCAGCAGCAGGTCGGGCCAGCCGTCAGCGTTGATGTCGAGCGCGCTGATCTGACCGGCCTTCGCGCCCTCGAGCTGCGACGTGGGCGTGATGTCGCGGAACCAGGTCGTGTCCTGCGCGGCAAGCGGAGCCGTGATGGAGGCGAGCGCAATCAGGAGGAGTCCGGCGAGTCGGAGATCGAAGGGAAGTGGGCGCATGATGTCGCGACGATTGGAGAGGCGTTCGATGAGCAACGTGACGCGGGGAGCGCAATAATAGCAAAGCTCGTCACGCGCGACGCCGCGAAGCGTCGTATGGTAACACCGCCGACGCCGCGGCGTGACGGTCCGACACTCCACTACACGGGAATCGACCATGCGCTCGACCTCGATTGCTCTGATCGCGCTTCTGATCGTCATTGCCGGATGCGGCGATGGCTCACGAGAGGCTTCGTACGACGAGGGGCGCGGGAGCGCTCCGTCAGGTGCGCCCGCACCATCGCGCGAGGCAATGCCTCCCGGAGCTCCCGGCGGACTGCCGACGCTTCCGGCGGGCGATGGAACCGGCGGCGACCGGACGACGGCGGACACGGCGTCGGGCGGATCGGGGACGGCCGTGGCTGCGGACCGGCAGATCATCAGGACAGGAGAGATCTCGCTGACGGTCGAGTCGATCGACAGCGCGTCGCGTGCTCTGTCGGCTCTCGTCGCGTCCGCGGGTGGCTATCTCGCCGGATCGGCGCGCAGCCGCGTCAGCGGCTCGGCGCTCACCGGTACGGTCGAAGTCCGCGTTCCGTCGAATCGATTCGAAGTGCTGCTCGATGGAGTACGGCGTCTCGGCAGGGTCGAGCTCGAATCGATCAGTGCGTCGGACGTCACCGAGGAGTACATCGATCTGCAGGCGCGGCTCAAGGGACAGCAGCAGCTCGAGGCGCGCATCCTCAAGCTCCTCGAGGAGCGCCCCGGCAAGCTCGCGGACGTCGTCGAGATCGAGCAGAAGCTCGCCGAGGTTCGAAGCGTCATCGAGACGATCCAGGGACGGCTGCGCTATCTCGGCGCCCGCGTCGCGTACTCGACCCTGACCGTTCGCATGACCGAGCCGGGCGCGATCGGGACCAGCGAGACCGATACGTTCGGCGGTCGCATGAAGCGCGCGTTCGACGAGGGGACCGAGGCGCTCGTGACCTTCCTTGCGGGATTGCTCACCCTGCTGATGGCCCTGCTGCCACTGATCGCGTTGCTGCTTCTGGGATGGTGGCTCGTCCGTCGCACGATCCGCGCGAGGAAGGCAGGCGCCGCAGCGGCGACTGAAGCTTCGGCTGCGCGGCCCGGCGTGGCGCGCTCGCCGTCGTCGCGATCCGAGAGCGATGATGCGAACTGTTAGCCGGCTCATGCACGTGAAAAGGCCACGCATCGTGCGTGGCCTTTTCGGTGAGGGGACCGGTGTCGCTGTCTCGCACGCGAACGGCATTACGCGTGTGAGACCCAAGCCGGTCTTCCGAATGTCGAAGCGCTCAGCCCTTCGCCCCGCCTCTCCGTGTGCGAAGAGGGGGGCGAGGGGGAGGGGCTGTTGCC
>DATLHO010000238.1:0-29425 GCA_035539855.1 Kapaibacterium sp. (SeqCode)
ACGGGGTCGAGGAGGTCGAGAAACGTGGGGTTCATCGTGGAGCTGCTTCGGAGTTGCCGACGCCTGAAACGACAAACCCCGCCTCGTGAGCGGGGATTGCGTGCGGAGAGAGCGAGATTCGAACTCGCGATAGGCTTTAACACCTATGACGGTTTAGCAAACCGTTGCCTTCAGCCACTCGGCCATCTCTCCAAAGGACTCTGATCGTAGCGGAGGAGGGACTTGAACCCCCGACACTCGGATTATGATTCCGATGCTCTAACCAACTGAGCTACTCCGCCATGTCGACTGCGGACTGTGGACCGCAGCGTGTGGGCGCTGAGGGACTCGAACCCCCGACCCTCTCGGTGTAAACGAGATGCTCTGAACCAACTGAGCTAAGCGCCCGCTCACCTGCTTGCATCCGTTGGCCACAGCGCAAGGACTGCAAATATAGCTGCGTCTGGCCGCTCGCACCACAGGTTTTTGTGTGCAAGTGCAAGTCCGCATGCCACACGCGCCCAGTGGACGCGCGGGCTGAAACGGCAAGCGCTTCCGAAGACGGAAGCGCTTGCAAGTGGAGATGGCGGGAATCGAACCCGCGTCCGAAAGGCAACCCCTGGAGCGTCTACACTGCTTAGTCGATCTTTGAATCTCGCGCATGGCATCCCGATCGACAGGGTTGACCATGCGCCAGCCGACTGAAGGTTCGCGTCGAAGGCCACCGGCGGAGCTTTCGACACTATCCGATCGGAGTCGTCACCTGAAATCCGGGGTCGATCGGCAGTCCCCGGCCAGATGCTCACCAACTAAGTAAACTACTTAGGCAGCGAGGCGATACTCGTAGGAGTTCGCATGTACGATGTGCTCACGTGTGTAACGCGCTCATGAGCAGGCGCGGCAGCGCAACCACAAGTAGCCAACCCCCCGTCGAAACCAGTGCATCCCCAAGTATGTGAACAACCACCCTCAGAAAAATCCGCTCCCCGATCGTCGGACCGGGGAGCAGACCTGGAGGTGCCATGAGGCTCCAGCTCTTTCCGGACGGCCGCCGTCATTCGGAGTCAACGGCAAACATATCATGCGACAGCAACGCAGACAAGGCGGCCGGTCAATTCACCCCGCAAAGGGCTGGAACAGTTTTAACGACGCACGACCCGGCGGCTTCGTGTACGGCCTCAGCGCACGACCCGGACGGGCGCATCGACACTCCGATCGCCGCACGAAACGCGGAGCAGATATGCCCCCTCGGCGAGCTCCGAGACATCGATCAACGCGGACATCGTTCCCGCCCCGCGCCGTCCATGGTCGAACGCACGCACGCGACGACCGATGACGTCGAAGAGCTCGATCATGATGGGTCCACCGGAGCGCAGCGACGCGGTGAGCTCGACGTGGTCCGTAGCCGGGTTGGGAGCCAGCGCATCGATCTGCAGGTAGTGCGCGTCGGCGTCGGCGCCGGCATCGGCGGCGGACTCGATGGCCATGTTGATCATCATGCCGCTGTCCTCGTGCTCGAGGTTGTGGCAGTGGGCGACGAACATCCCGGTCTCGTCCCCGAAACGCACGGCGATCTTCACGCGCTCGATCGGATCGACGAGCACGGTGTCCTTCCATCCCAGGTCTTTCGGGTCGACGCTCGGCGCGCCATTGCGCTCGAGCACCTGGAAGTGCGCCGCGTGCAGGTGCATCGGGTGCGGCTCGTCGTTGTCGTCGTTGACGAGCTCCCAGACCTCGGTCGCGCCGGCGACGATTCGCTCGTCGGTGCGCGACATGTCGTAGGCGCGGCCGTTGATCGTGTGCGCCATCGCCGGGTGCATGTGCACCATCGCCAGGCGCATCGTCCTCGTGCGCGTCGCGGGACTGATCGACGGCCGATCGAGTGTCGCGAGCGCGACCGGCACGACGACGCCCGCGGCCTCGGTCGGACGGGTCACGTCGAACCGGAGCACGTCGAACGGCCACCCCTGGAACTGAGGCGACGCGGCGTTGTCGTAGACGAGCGACCGTAGCATGACCGACGTGCCGATGTCGCGCTGCGTGAAGTCGACGAGCAGCTCGACCCGCTCGCCCGGCGCGAGGAAGACTTCGGTCACCGCATGCGGTCGATCGAGCAGGCCGGCGTCGCTGGCGATCAGGTGGAACGTCTCGCCGTCGCCGAGACCGAGCCGGTAGATGCGAGCGTTGGAGCCGTTGAGAACGCGCACGCGGTAGAGGTCGCGCGAGACTTCGTGATACGCATCGGGCGTACCGTTGACGAGCAGCGTCGGACCGAGCATCCCCGACATCGTGTCCAACATCGACGGCGCGTATGCGATCGAGCGATCGGCGCCGATGCGTCGGTCCTGCAGCACGATCGGCACGTCGCGAGCGCCGCTCGGCAGTCCGATCGACTCCTCGTCCGGGTCGTCGACGATGAAGAAGCCGGCCATGCCGAGGTACGCCTGTCGGGCCGTCGACATGTGCGCGTGCGGATGATACCAGTAGGTGCCCGCGCGTTGATCGACGGTGAAACGGTACTCGCGCGATTCCCCCGGAGCGACCGCGTGCATCGGATGCCCGTCCATCATCGCCGGGGCCAGCAGCCCGTGCCAGTGCACGTTCGTCGGCTCGTCGAGGCGATTGACGAGACGTGCGCGAAGCTCCTGCCCGCGTCGCACGCGAATGGTCGGACCCGGGAAGCTGCCGCCGAACGTGAGCAGCGACGTCGGCCGGTCGTCATAGATGCCGATCTCACGCCGCTCGGCGACCAGGTCGCCGCCGTCGAAGAGCGGAGGGAATCGAAGCGCGTTGCCGACGGCCGCGCGGCGCGCGAATGCCTCGGCGAGTCCGGGGCCGAATGCGCTGCCGGCGACGATGCCTGCGCCTGAAAGGGCGAGGTTGGCGATGAAGCGGCGTCTGGAGTGTGCCATGACTGCTGGTGCTCTCACTGCTGCGGGAAGGGATGCGGTAAGCTAACGAACAAGGAGTGGCTGCGCCATGGGTGAGGCGATTGCGGTTGGTATATTCCCGCTGCCCGCAGGATTGCTGCTCTAACACCCAACGATTCCCTCGACACGATGGAAGTGCTCGACGACTCCCCGACCGCACTGGACGAGGTCCCGACCGGTGCACCGCTCGCCCCCTCGAACATGGGCCTGCTCTTCACACGCCCCGCGACGTTCTTCTCGCGCAACCTCGACTTCGAGCATACCGGCTCGCTGCTGGTCGCGGCGCTGGTCGTCGGCATGGCGCGCACGCTCGAGCGCGTTTCAAACGACGAGAACGGACTCTTCGCCGACGCGACGTGGCCGGGATTCTGGGCGGGCCTGGTCCTGGTCGGAGCGATCAGCGGCGGCTTCACCTTCTTCGTCGGCGGCTGGTGGTATCGCGTGCGCATCGGCTTCGCCGGCGACGACAACGTCGACGCCGACGAGGCGCGCCAGATCTACACGTACATCACGTTCGTCGAGGCGCTGCCGGCCGTGGCGATCATCGCCCTGATCTCGCCATTCTACGGGAGCTTCGGAGACTACGTCGCTAGCGATCAGTACGCCGGGCTCGTCGTCGTCCCGTTCTTCTTCCTCTCCTGCCTGGCGAGCTACCAGGCGGTGACGACCCGCTTCCGCGTGGAGAAGGGCAAGGCGCTGATCTGGTTCCTCCTGCTTCCGGTCATCGTCGCCGGAGCGGCGCTGCTGCTGGCCATCGGCGTGATGCAGGATCTGTTCTAGACCACACGTGCCGCGACATCCTCACGCCTGGTATTGTCGCGTCGGGAGTCCGAGCGAGACGAGCTTCATCTTGCACGTCGGCAGCACGAATCCGTCGACGACGCCCTCGGGGCGGCGCACGAGATCCGAGAGATGCCAGCGCGAAAGCACCGAGATCATCGCCTCGTAGACTTCGAGCATCGCGTGATGGAAGGCACACACCTCCTCGCGCTGGGCGCGGCCCTCGCAGTAATCCCCGAGGATTCGACCCTGGCAGGCCTCGACCACCTCGAGCAGCGAGATTGCCGAGGGATCGCGTGCAAGCAGGACGCCGCCCTGCACGCCGCGCACCGAGCGGACGATCCCGACACGGATCAGATGGCCGACGACCTTCACCAGGTACGATGGCGAGACATCGATCTTCGCGGCCAGGTGCGGCAGCGCAATCGGATCCTCGCTCTCGACGATGGCGAGATGGAGCAGGGCTCGAATGGCGATTTCAGTTGTCTGAGTCAGCATGGCATCGGGCGTTGTCGAAGTGCATTCCTGCGGAGGCACGCCATCGCGGCGCACGGCGCCGCGCCACATCGCCGTCGGCGGAAGCGGGCTCCATCTGCAAGCTCGTCATTGCCGCGGGTCCAGACCATGACGACAGTCATGCTACCTAATATCAGGTTTGCTCGGGCTCGTATGATGTCGGTCATGGTGCGAACGGGTGGCTGACCGGTAGCTTGCGTCGATCCCGCCGGAGCTCGCTGCGGCGGACACCCCTTCGATGACCAAAAACCCGTCGCCGCCCATGCAGCATTCGCTCGACCCCATCATGCGTCCCCGCGCGATCGCGGTCGTCGGCGCGTCACGATCGCCGAACACGATCGGCCACCAGATCCTTTCGAACCTCATTCGCCACGGATACCAGGGCGCGGTCTATCCGGTCAATCCCGGCGCGACCTCGGTGAGCTCGATCCGCTCGTACGCCTCGATCGCCGAGATCCCCGATCAGGTCGACCTCGCGATCGTGGTCGTGCCGAAGCAGCATGCGCTGGCCGTTGCCGAGCAGTGCGGTGCCGCCGGCGTGCGGGGGCTCGTCGTGATCACCGCAGGCTTCCGCGAGATCGGCGGCGAGGGCGTCGCGCGCGAGGCCGAGCTGCTGGCGGTCGCGAGGCGCCATGGCATGAGGATGATCGGACCGAACTGCATGGGCGTGCTCAACACCGCGCCCGAGCTCTCGATGAATGCGACGTTCGCTCCCCAGATGCCGCCGCACGGTCGAGCCGCATTCGTGTCGCAGTCGGGCGCGCTTGGCGCCAGCGTCCTCGATTACGCGCGCGAGTTCGGCATCGGCATCTCGCAGTTCGTCTCGGTCGGCAACAAGGCTGACGTCAGCGGCAACGACCTGCTCGAGTACTGGGAGCACGACGACGGCGTCGGTCTGATCCTGATGTACGTCGAGAACTTCGGCAACCCGCAGCGCTTCCTTCAGATCGCCTCGCGCGTCGGTCGCAGCAAGCCGATCATCGTCGTGAAGTCGGGAGACTCGGCCGCGGGAGCACGCGCCGCATCGTCGCACACCGGAGCGCTCTCCGCGAACAACGATGCCGTCGGCGCCCTGCTGGCGCAGGCGGGGGTCATGCGCGCGGGCTCAATCGAGGAGCTCTTCGACATGGCGATGGCCTTCACGAGCCGGCCCCTGCCCCGCTCGCGCGCGACCGCGGTGCTCACCAACGCCGGCGGTCCCGGCATTCTCGCAGCCGACGCGCTCGCGGCGCACGGCCTCGAGCTCGCCGAGCTCGCGCCGGAGACGATCGACCGCCTGCGTCCGCTGTTTCCCGAAGAGGCTTCGATCCGCAATCCGCTGGACATGATCGCATCGGCCGACTCGGCGAAGTACCGCGCGGCGCTGGAAATCCTCCTGAGCGATCCGAACGTCGCCTCGGCTGTCCCGATCTTCGTGCCACCGCTCGGCATCCGCCAGCAGGACGTCGCCGAAGCGATCGTCGCGGCGGCCGAGTCGGCGCCGGAGAAGCCGGTGCTATCGGTGCTCATGGGACGCGACGGGCTTCCGCAGGGACGCGCCGAGCTGCATCGCGCGAACATCCCCGCCTACGTCTTCCCCGAATCCGCCGCGCGCGCCCTCGCCGCGCTCTGCCGCTACGCCGAGCATCGCGCGCTGCCGAGCCAGACGCCGCCGACGCTCGATCGCATCGACGTCGATGGCGCGCGCGCGATCATCGCGGCGGCGCACTCGACGAAGCTCGGAGAGATCGAGTGCTTCGATCTGCTCGAGCGCTATGGCCTCGCGGTCGCGCGGCCTGTGCTCGCACGCAGTGCGGACGAGGCGCGGGCGCTCGCCAACGGAGACGACGGCACGGTCGTGATGAAGGTGGTCTCGCCGGACGTCGTGCACAAGAGCGACATCGGCGGGGTGATGGTCGGCGTTCGACGCGCCGACACCGCGGCGGCCTACACGTCGATCGTCGACTCGGTGCGCGGCGCGCTCGGCGACGTCGCCATCGACGGAGTGCTCGTGCAACCGATGGTCTCCGGAGGCACCGAGCTGATCATCGGAATGGTCCGCGATCCGTCGTTCGGACCGCTGGTGATGTTTGGTCTCGGCGGCCTGCTGGTCGAGGCGTTGGCGGACGTCGTCTTCAGGCTCGCGCCCCTGACCCGCGGCGATGCCGAGGCGATGCTCGACGGCATCCGCGGCGCGCGCGTGCTGGGTGGATTGCGCGGTCGTCCGCCGGTCGATCGCGAGGCGGTCATCGATGTTCTGCTGCGCGTCTCGCAGCTCGCCGTCGATCATCCGGAGATCGCGGAGCTCGACATCAACCCGCTCATGGCGATGCCGGTGGGAGCAATTGCGGTGGACGCGCGCGCGAGCATCGTGCGCTGAAACGAACGCGCGAGCAGTACGCGCTGCTCCCGGGCTCGCGGCGAGCATGTATCCCTGTGAGCCACCGCGATCGCTATTCGCGCTCGTCGTGCTCCCCGCCGCCCCAGACGCGGCCGCTCTTCTGGCTGTCGTCCTGTGTCTCGCGGGGCTTCGCTGTCTTGCCCGAGGGCGGGGCGCCCGAGCGGATCTCGCTATGGCGGATCTCGCCTCCGAGATTCGCGACCCAGGTGAGTGTGCCGGCGGACACGACCGCGAGCGCGACGATGCCGTAGCCGAGCGCGCGCGCGACCGGACGTCGCTGGCGCATCGCAAGGAGCGCGATCAGCGAGCCCGCCCCGAGCGCCGCGGTCGTCAGCAGTCCGATGAACGCCGCGTCCTCGTGCGCTTCGATAGCCTGGCCGGAGACTCCGGCGAGCCCTTCGACGATCTCCTCGGCCGGCTCGCCGGTCATGTGCACCGGGACGGTGATCGCGGCGAGCGCAACGAAGAGCACGAGGGCCGTGCGAACGAGCGTCTCGTTATGGCGCATCAGCCCGACAAGAAGAATGACGAGCCCGATGGGGACGCCGATCGGCGGGAAGTGATTGAGGATGAGGTGAAGGTGCGCGGGGTTCACTATCGTTCTCGCTGTTGATTGGGCGCGTCGTGAAAGTGCGGGTCGGCATCGGCCGGCCGCCGCGGCTCGGCGACCGCACGCTCGAGCGTGAACCCGCGCGCGAGCTCCTCGATGCACGAAGGATCGTCGCAGTCCACCCTGCCGCAATTGGCGCACGCGCCGTCGATCGCGGGATCGAGATGGATCATCACCTCGGCCTGTCCATGGAATTCGTCGCAGATCGCATCGTACACCTGGTGGTGCACCGCGTGCGCGTGCTCGAGCGTGTAGTGGTTCGGAAGCGTCAGGTGAAAGTCGATGAAGCGCCACTCCCCCGCGCGCCAGGCGCGCAGCCGATGGATGTCGAGCATCTCCGGCGTCCGGATTCGATTCAAGGCCGCGAGCGCGCGATCGAGCGTATCCTTGTCGGTGACGTTCATCAGGCCGCGCACCGACTCGCTGACGAGTCCGTAGCCCGTCCACAGGATGTTGATCGCGACGGCGATGGCAAACAGCGGATCGAGCAGAACGATGTCGGTGGCCTGGACCAGGAGCAGTCCGATGAGCACGCCGATCGACGTGTAGCTGTCGGTCAGCACGTGCTTGCCGTCGGCGACAAGCGCGAGCGAGCGCGTACGCTTGCCGGTGCGGATGAGAAAGAAGCCGAGAGCAAGGTTGATCGCGCCCGCGGTACCGACGACCCACACGCCGATGTCGATCGAGCGCAGCTCGGGTCCGCGGATGATGTCGCGCGTCGCCTCGAAGCAGATCGCGATCGCGGCGATGACGATCAGGATTCCCTCGACGCCGGCGGAGAAGTACTCGACCTTGCCATACCCGTACGGGTGGCGTGGATCGGCGGGGCGCGCCGCGAGGATGATGCTGTAGAGCGCCATCGACGTGGCGATCACGTGCACGACCGACTCGAGGGCATCGGAGAGGATGGCGGCCGAGCCGGTGATGAAGTACCCGCCGGTCTTGCCGGCGAACATCGCCAGACCGACGACGACCGAGATCAGTGCCGCGCGGCGGCGCACCGACTGATCGACCACAGCCTGGGCGGCGCGCTCGCCGGCCTTCGCACTGTTTCGATTGTTGTTCGAACTTTGCATTATGCCGTACGGGCTGACGCAGTCAGCCGATCACTGGTGCCGGATGCGCCGCTCGCCGAGGCCGTGCCGGGGATGCAACCCCGCCGGAGACCGGCCGTAGGGCCGGACAACGGGCCGTCGCACTGCGACGGCGCGCGCGTCGAGAGACTCTGTCGAAGAATACGCAATCCGTCAAAATACCGTCGTGAGGTCAATGATGACGTTCCGGAATATCATTGCGATCGTAATCGCAATCGTCGTGGGCATCTTTCTCGTTAAGTGGTTGTTCGCTGCTATTGGTTTCGTCATGGCGATCATCGGAGGGCTCATCTACTTCGTGATCGCCGGCGCGGTGATCTACATGCTCTACCGGGCCTTCAACAACATGCTTACCAGCGGCAAGCGCCTGACCTGACCGTCGTCAGGATCGAGCAAAAAAAGTGGCGGCGCGGATCTCATCGAGATCCGCGCCGCCTTCGTTTCGTGCCTGCGATGTCCGGACGATCAGGTGCCGGCCGAGTAGTCGTCGGCGTACTCGATCTGCTCCGGGCTGAGCTCGTCGAGGCCGATCTCCATCGTCTCGAGCTTCAGGCGGGCGATCTCCTGGTCCTGCTCCACCGGGATGTCATAGACACGGTTCTCCCAGCGATCGCCGCTCTCGTGCATCTCGACGAGGCGCACCTGCGACATGAACTGGTTGGCGAACGACATGTCCATGACCTCCGACGGATGACCTTCGGCGGCGGCGAGGTTGACGAGGCGCCCCTGGGCCAGCAGGTAGATCCGGCGGCCGTTGTTCAGGACGTACTCCTCGTTGTTGTCGCGGATCGTGCGCTTGTCGGCGGTCATCGTCTCGAGATCGGCGATGTTGATCTCGCAGTCGTAGTGGCCGGTGTTGCAGACGATCGCGCCCTCCTTCATCGACTCGAAGTGGCGGCCGACGATGATGTCCTTGATGCCCGTGGCGGTCACGAAGATGTCGCCGATCTTCGCGGCCTCGTCCATCTCCATGACGCGCATGCCCTCGAGCACCGCCTTGAGCGCCGCCGTCGGCTTGACCTCGGTGACGATGACGTTGGCGCCCATGCCCTTGGCACGCAGCGCGACGCCCTTGCCGCAGTGGCCGTAGCCGGCGACGACGAAGTTCTTGCCGGCGAGCATCACCGACGTGGCGCGGATGATGCCGTCGAGGGTCGACTGCCCCGTGCCGTAGACATTGTCGAAGTCCCACTTCGTCTCGGCGTCGTTGACGGCGATCACCGGATAGCGCAGCGCGCCGTCGGCGGCCATCGCGCGCAGGCGGTGCACGCCGGTCGTCGTCTCCTCGGTGCCGCCGATCATGTTCTCGAGCAGCTCCGGATGCTTGTTGTGGACCGAGAAGATCAGGTCCGCGCCATCATCGAGCGTGAGGTTCGGGTTGATGACAAGCGTCTGCTCGATGCACCAGTAGAACTCCTCGACGTTCAGTCCGTGCCATGCGAAGATCTTCAGACCCTCGGCCGCGAGCGCGGCGGCGACGGCGTCGTGCGTCGACAGCGGGTTGCAGCCCGACCACGACACTTCGGCGCCGGCGGCCTGCAACGTGCGGATGAGAACGGCGGTCTCCTTCGTGACGTGAAGGCAACCGGCGATGCGGTAGCCCTTCAGCGGCTGCGTCTTCGCGTAGCGCTCGCGCAGCGCCATCATCACCGGCATGCGGCTCTCGGCCCAGTCGATCAGCTTGCGTCCCTCGTCGGCGAGGCCGAGGTCGCGGACCTTGTACTGCCCTTCCTTGTGATCCATTGTCCTGAAGTTCCTCTGAATTGATTGATAGCGATTACTGAAATGTTCTTGGGGAGCCCGCTCAGCCGGCGGCCTTCTGGAGGCGCTCGACGAGATCGTCGCGCTCCCAGGTGAAGCCGTTGCCGCTGCGACCGAAGTGCCCGTAGGCAGCGGTCTCGCCGTAGATCGGCCGGCGCAGGTCGAGGCGCTCGATGATGCCCTTCGGCGTCATGTCGACCTCGCGCTGCAGGATCGCGGCGAGCTGGGCATCGGGGAGCCGTCCTGTGCCGTGCGTGTCGACGCGCAGCGAGACCGGCTCGGCGACGCCGATCGCGTAGGCGACCTGGATCGTGCACTCGCGCGCGAGTCCGGCGGCGACGACGTTGCGCGCGAGATGTCGCGTCGCGTAGGCAGCCGAGCGATCCACCTTCGACGGATCCTTGCCGCTGAAGGCTCCGCCGCCGTGCGGTGCGCGGCCGCCGTAGGTATCGACGATGATCTTGCGTCCGGTCAGACCGGTGTCACCGTGCGGTCCGCCGATCTCGAAGCGACCGGTCGGGTTGATGTGATAGCTCACGTCGGCGTCGAGCATCTCCGCGGGAATGACCTGCGGGATCACGTGTTCGAGCAGGTCGGCCTTGATCCGGCGCTGCATCTCGGCGGTCTCGCCCATCGGATCGTGCTGCGTCGAGACGACGACGGCCGAGACGCGCAGCGGACGGTTGTCCTCGCCGTACTCGATCGTCACCTGGCTCTTCGAGTCCGGACGCAGATACGGCATCGGCGAGTCGCTCATCTTGCGGAGCTCCGCCAGACGATGCATCAGCCGGTGCGCGTACATCAGCGGCATCGGCATTTTCTCGGGCGTCTCGTCCGACGCGTAGCCGAACATCATGCCCTGATCACCCGCGCCGCCGACGTCGACACCCATCGAGATGTCCGGGCTCTGCGAGTGCACCGCGCTGAGCACGCCGCAGGAGTCGGCGTCGAAGCGCAGCTCAGGCCGCGTGTAGCCGATGCGCTTGATCGTCTCGCGTGCGACCTCGGCGAAGTCGACGTACGTCGTCGTCGTGATCTCGCCGCCGATGACGACAAGTCCGGTCGTCACGAACGTCTCGCACGCGACGCGCGCCGAGGGATCCTTCGCGAGGATTGCGTCGAGGACCGAATCGGAGATCTGGTCGGCGACCTTGTCGGGATGTCCCTCGGAGACCGACTCTGACGTGAAGAGATACGACATGGATGCTGAGCTGGATTAGGGTTGTCCCGACAGGATCTCTGAATCGGCGCCGACGTTCATGCGACCGACCGCGCCGACGATGCGCGCGCGGGCTCCGACGATCGAGCCGGTGAGCACAGAGCGCTCGATGGTCGCTCCATCGTCGATGATCGCGTCGCTGATCGTCGAGTCACTGATGGCCGCGCCGTCGCCGATCGCGACGTTCGGTCCGATGGTGCTGCCGCTGATCGTCGCCGTCGGCGCGATCGAAACCGGCGGAATCACGGTGACTCCCGCGATCGCCGGAACGTCGGTGCGTCGTGCGAGCAGGTGCTGATTCGTCTCGAGCATCGTCTCGGGCTTGCCGCAGTCGAACCATCCCTCGACCGGGAACGTCGTGAAGCGCTCGCCGCGGTCGATCATCATCTGCAGCGCGTCGGTCAACTGATACTCGCCACGCGTGCGCCGGTCCTCTGCGACGAGCTGCTCGAGGCACTCGACAAGGAGTCGCGGATGCTTGATGAAGTACAGTCCGACGATCGCGAGGTTGGTCGGCGGCACCTCCGGCTTCTCGACGAGATGACTGACGGTCTCGCCGTGCATCTCGACGACGCCGAAGCGGCGCGGATCCTCGACGCTCTTGACGCCGAGCGCCGACGTCTCAGACGCGAGCACCGGTCGCAGGTCGACCTCGAAGATCGTGTCGCCGAGAATGATCAGCACCGGGTCATCGCCGAGCGCATCCTTCGCCAGGTAGATCGAGTGTCCGAGACCCTCGCGCACGGGCTGCTGGACGAACTCGACATCGAAGTCGTAGTTCTCGCGCACGTACGTCTCGACGAGATCCCCCATGTAGCCGACGACGATCGTCGCCGAGGTGATGCCCTCGGCCAGGAGCTTGTCGAGGATATGGCCGAGGATCGGCTTTCCTGCGACGCTCAGAAGGACTTTGGGAAGCGAGTGCGTGTGTGGGCGCAGTCGCGTTCCGACCCCGGCGACAGGGATGATTGCGCGCATTCTTCGAGCTACGTTCGTGTGTGACCGCCCAAGTTAAGAACGCCCGGGGGAAGGGCAATCGACGGCGGAGGGCCGGTTTGTAAGGGGATTGTAACGCTTCTCGACGTGCGCTCCTCGAGGCTGCGCGAGCGAGCCCGCGCAGTGGTTTGCGAAGAGGATGCCGTCGCTATACTTTTCCGTTCCACTCGATGACTCCCTCACGATTTCCCCTGGAGATGTTATGCGCTCTCGGATCGCCCTCACCGCTCTCGCCGCCTTCTTCTCACTCGGTGTCGCGCACGCGCAGAACGCCGAGATGCTCCCCGGGATGATCATGCCCGATGACACTCGCATGGTGATTCCCATGCTCAACGTGCTCTTCTCGCTCAACACGGCCGGATACAGGCTCATGGAAAGCAGCACCGGTGAGATGGGAAACGAGGCGAAGTTCTTTGCGGTCAACCCCGAGACCGGCATGGTGATGTCGCTCCATCTCGAGTTCACGACTGAAAAGGGTGATGCGTTCGCCGCGCGTGAGCACTATTGGACGAAGATGCAGCGGTCTCCTCTGAAGAAGGCCGACATCGAGCTCTCGGAGATCGACGGCGTGCCGATCGTGACGCACACGGTCGTCGAGGCGCAGGGGCAGACGCTGAGCCAGCGGAACTACAACGCCTACTGGTCGCGCAACAACGTCTGGATCGATCTTCACCTCTCGAAGATGAATGCGACGCCCGAGGACGACGAGCTCTTCCTGGCAACGATCCGCTCCGCGGAGCTCGGCCCCAGCAGGTAGCACCTGTCGGCGACGGCCGGCCCCCTGGGGCCGGTCGTCGCCCGCAGGCTTCACCGTATCTTCGCCGCATGAGCCGCACGTTCAATTCGATCTACTCGCACGACTTCGCCCGCGTCGCGGTCTGCATCCCCCACGTCCGCGTCGCCGATCCCTCCTTCAACACCGAACGCACTCTCGAGCTTGCGCGCCAGGCGTCGGAGCGGCATGCGGCGGTGACTCTGTTCCCCGAGCTTGGCATCAGCGCCTATTCGAACGAGGACCTCTTCCACCAGGAGGCGCTCCTCGACGCGACGCTTGCCTCCCTCGAGCGAATCGTCGAGGCATCGCGCGACCTGTTCCCGCTGCTGCTCGTCGGCGCACCGCTGCGGCTCGAGGCGAAGCTCTTCAACTGTGCGGTCGCGATCCATCGCGGGCGCGTGCTCGGCGTCGTGCCGAAGTCGTACCTGCCCAACTACCGTGAGTTCTACGAGAAGCGTCAGTTCACCAGCGGCCGCGACGCGATCGCGCGCGAGGTCCGCCTCTCCGGCGAGTCGGTTCCGTTCGGCCGCGACCTGATCTTCGAGGCAACCGATTACGAAGATCTCCGCGTGCACGCGGAGATCTGCGAGGATCTGTGGTCGCCGATCCCACCGAGCAGTTATGCAGCGCTGGCCGGGGCGACGGTGCTGTGCAATCTCTCGGCAAGCAACATCACGATCGGCAAGGCCGAGTACCGGCGAGACCTCTGCGCCTCGCAGTCGGGGCGGTGCATCGCGGCGTACCTCTACGCGGCGGCCGGTCCCGGCGAGTCGACGACCGACCTGGCGTGGGACGGACACGCGCTGGTGTACGAGAACGACGTGATGCTGGCTGAGTCGCGGCGCTTCGTTGCCGACGAGCAGGTCGTCGTGGCCGACATCGACCTCGAGCGTCTCGTCCAGGACCGGATGCGGATGACCAGCTTCAACGACTCGGCATCCGAGCATCGCGCGATCGTCGGCTCGATGCGCCGTGTCGGCTTCGAGCTCGCAGCGCCGAGCGGCGAGATCCCGCTCGAGCGAGAGGTCGCCCGATTCCCGTACGTGCCCAATGATCCGGCGCAGCGCGACGCCCGCTGCTACGAGGCGTACAACATCCAGGTCCACGGCCTGGTCAAGCGCCTTGCCTCGAGCGGCATCGAGCGCATCGTCATCGGCGTCTCGGGCGGACTCGACTCGACCCAGGCGCTCATCGTCGCCGCGCGTGCGATGGACGCGCTCGGACTGCCGCGCACGAACATCCTCGCGTACACGATGCCAGGCTTCGCGACGAGCGACCGGACGTATCACAACGCGTGGGAGCTCATGCGGGCGCTCGGCGTGACCGCCGGCGAGATCGACATCAAGCCGTCGTGCATGCAGATGTTCGCAGACATCGGTCACCCGTTCGCGAACGGCGAGCCCGTCTACGACATCACCTTCGAAAACGTCCAGGCCGGCGAGCGCACGTCCCACCTCTTCCGACTCGCGAACTTCAACGATGCTCTGGTGCTCGGCACCGGCGATCTCTCGGAGCTGGCGCTGGGCTGGGCGACGTACGGCGTCGGCGACCACATGTCGCACTACAACGTCAACGTCTCGGTGCCGAAGACGCTGATCCAGTTCCTCATCGACTGGGTCGTCGACACGCGGCAGTTCGACGAGCGCACGTCGGCGACGCTGCGCTCGATCCTCGAGACCGAGATCTCGCCGGAGCTCGTCCCGTCGACCAACGGTGTCGGCGAGCGTCCCGCGCAGAGCACGCAGCAGACGATCGGCCCGTACGAGCTGCAGGACTTCACGATCTACTACGTGACGCGTCACGGCATGCGTCCGAGCAAGGTCGCGTTCCTGTCGTGGAATGCCTGGCGCGACCGCACGCGCGGCCACTGGCCCGACGAGCGCGTGGTCGAGAAGCGCGGCGAATACGATCTGGCGACGATCCGGAAGTGGCTCGAGGTGTTTCTGTGGCGGTTCTTCAAGACGAGTCAGTTCAAGCGCTCCGCGATACCGAACGGACCGAAGGTGGGCTCCGGTGGATCACTCTCTCCCCGCGGCGACTGGCGCGCCCCGAGCGATTCCGAGGCGACGGTGTGGCTCGAGGAGCTGCGACGCAACGTGCCGGAGACGTCGACGGTTGCCCGTAGCGCCTAATAGACGACCAGACCGAATATCGAGCACATCTCGTCTTCGGAGCTCGGCCCGTAGTAGATGTCCTCGTCGGTTTCGTTGACGTACGTCGCCTCCAGGCGAAGACGCTCGCCGGGCTCGAGCCGGAAGGGCGTATCGTAGCGTGCGATCAGCGGATGATCCCACTGACGATTCTCGTAGACCATCACCTCCCCCGCCGTCCGCATGTGGTAGACCCTGAACAGGCGGCCGTGCTTGTGGAAGTGGGTCGTCAGCATCAGGAGATCCTGCGAGCTGTCGATCGTGAGCGTGTCGTGCAGCGTGCGCTCCGAGTGCGCCGGCAGCATGAAGCGATGGAAGCTCCACAGAAGGGGCTCGGCGACGCGATCGACACGGTCGACGGTGAAGACGTTGACATAGGCCTCTGCCGGGAGCGTATCGCCACCCGGATTGACCGCATGAACGTTGATGTCGAGAACGTCGGTCGGCTCCAGTCGGATTCCAACACCCGGAGGCAGCGAGTACGAGACATCGGACTCCTGCGTGCCGAAATAGAAATGCCTGACGCGCAGGAACTCGTCGTTGTTCGTGCCGCGATCGCGCACGACCGACAGCGGCAGCGGCGCGCCACCCTGGGGAATTCCGTAGAGCGTGAAGTGATGGCTGTTGTCGCGCATCCTGACGTGGAATCCCGTGAGGTATCGCTCGGCGGAGACCGGCGGAGGCAATGCGAAGAACACTTCGCGCTCCGAGCGCGGTCTGACGGGAAACGCCGGGAGGTGGAACTGGAATCCGCGACTCGGCGGCACGAGCGGCTCGAATTCTCCGTGGCCGTGCGCGTCGTGCAGCAGTGACGTATCGGCGACCGCGCCGGTTCGTGGCGCTCCGGCGGCGATCCACTGGCGGATGAACTCGATGGCGGCCGGATGCAGCGCAGAGGAGCCGAGCGGCATGCGGGCGCCGTGCCCGACGGAGAGCGATCCGGTGAGCTTCATCATGAGGAAGCTCGACTCGGGCGACCCGGGACGAACGCGGAGAAGTCCACCATCGGCGGCAACCGAGTTCACGGGCGCGATGTTGACAAGCGCGTCGAATGCACGGCCGGCGTCGAGCGGCAACGAGCCGGTCGGCGTCGAACCTGCATGGCAACCGGAGATCGCGCACCCGGGCGCAAGGATTTCCTTCTCGAGTCGCTCGAAGCTCGAGCGGGTCAGGATCGGCGTGGGCTCGGTCGGCTCGCTGCAGGCGGCGAGGAGGATTGCGAGCACCCATATCGCGAGCCGGAGGTGGACTGGCGTGCGCATGAGAGTCACCGGGGAGAGGAGGCGCGGGAGGGCGTAACGCCTGAGGAGTGAGGGATGAGATCGAACGTACGGAGACGGCGTCGTCAATGCAACCGACGCCCGCGATCAGACGATCACCGAATCACCGCGAAGGCACTCCGACGACGACTTTGCCGCTGCGCCAGCCGCCGCGCCACGAGGCGACGACGACCACCGGCTGTACATCCGTCGATGCAGGAACGTAGAGCTCGACTCGAACTTCGGGTGATGCGCGCATTACTTCGCGAGCGATGACACGCCCACTCAGGTCAACGACACTGACCTCGATCTCTCCGGCGATCGGAGGAAGAAACGACACTCTACGCCCGCGCGCGGAGAGTTCTCGTAGCTCTTCATTCATGAATGGAGGACGCGCCGGCAAGACCTTGCCCGGATCGTCAATATCGAGGACCGCTATGCTGCCGTCGACGAGCCCGAGGCCGACCCACTCCCCGTTCCTGCTCGTCGCAATCTTCCACACTCCATCCTGCAGATTGTCGACGCGAGTGCGGAGCTCGAGGTCGCGCGACCAGACACTGATGGTGCTGTCTGCGTTCAACGTTACGATCTGGTCGTCACCGGCGACCTCGATTCTGTCAACCTCGTGGCCGATCGGAAGCTCGCGCAATCTGGTCTGATCTATCTGCCATTCAATGACGGTATTGCCGCCGCGGACAAAGTAGACTACCCGTTCGTCGTTCGAGAACGTCATGAGCCAGTCGTACTGCGATCCGGGGATGGTGTCGATCCTCCCATCTGGACGAAGGACGACGAATTCTCTGTTATGGCCCAACCGCGTGACGATGTACTGCCCGCTACGCGAAAGGAGTGCGGGAGAGAACGCCGTTTCGAAGGACGGGGTCCACACGGCTTCGATCCGTGAGATCTCTCCGCCGTCGCGCAGGTTTCGGAGAATGCCGATGCGACCATCGACAAACAGTCCGATCTCTCCATCCCTTGAAAGCGCTCGAAACTCGCCGGGGGTTTCGATCACGGCAAGAGTATCGCCGCGAGTCACCTCGATGATGCCGATTGTCGTCGCGTTGAACCGGTAGACGGCGAGCAGACCGCGATCGGTCGCGTACGAATTCAGATTCGTCCACAGCGAACGAGCATGCCCTTCGCCTGATCGTGCATCAAAGAACCTCCAGACTCCGCCCGAGGCGGATACAAGTGTCGAGTCACCCGAGAGCGAGAGAAGACGGTCGATCTTCGCATTGTGCGATGTCAGCGTGTCGGTCGCAACTGTATCTCCGAAATACATACGCACGAGGCCGCCGCCCGGGCTTCCGAAATACTGCCAGTCGTCGATATTCCCTCCGGCAAGCCCGCCTGTTCCATGCGACCGGCCTGATGTCCATCTCGAGAGAGTCGTTGTCGACGATTCGCCCCGCATCCGGAGAAATCCGATGCGTCCACCGAGCGCGCTCACGAGCACGCCTTTTGAGTCCGCCGTAAACTCAGCCCCCATCCCTTCGAGCCCGACTGTCAGTGAGTCGACGGTTGCGCCAGTGGCTATCTCGAGAATGGTCAGGCGACGGAGCCCAAGGTCGACCACCAGGAATAGACGACCATCAGGGGACAAGGCGCGGTAGCCAGTGGTCACCGAGCCACCGACAAAGTGCTGTCGCCGTATGATCTCGAGGGTTCGACCGTCTCGCCACAGTACACTGTCGCCGATGACCGACATAATGGTATCACCTGCGCCAATGAACCTACTGGTCCCTTCGATGTCGACATCGCCAATCCGATTGGAATCGAGGTCCCACAGCCAATGCAGTGACCCCGTGGCGAAGAGAATTCTCTTCCCATTCCTACTCGAACTTATTCCGGACCCCTCCGTCATGTCGCCGCCGACAATCCGATCGTGCGTTTGCGTCGCCAGCAGCATACAACCGCCTACGGATGGAATCGCGACGACGTAGCTCCCGTCACGTGTAAACGCCAGATTCCCTTCCCGAAGCATGTTGTAGCGGGTACCGCGAGGCACCACTCGGTACACCTGCAGGATCGCGCCATCAGAGGCTCGCCAGATTTTCACGAGCGCGTCCGAGGAAGCAGAAGCGACCATGGATCCATCGCTCGAAACTGCAACGGCCGTGATGGCTTCCGAATGTCCATCACGCAGCCAACGAAGGCTCGGCCGTTGGGCAAACGATGGGGCGGCGATGATGAGAAGAAGAGCGCAGACGGAGCTAAGCCGTCGAGCAAGGTGGGAGTTCGAGAGCATGGCTGGAGTGAGATGTACTGAGATCCGTGAGGGCGTCGCACGGACGGGGCGTACTATGTCGGATGGATTCCCGTCGGAGGTTACGACCGTCGGCGAACGCGACCCGGCTCGACCGGCTGCCGCTGCATAAACTACAGCTCGTCGGCTTGATCCCGCGCCTCGCGCGCCGCAGGCGCGGCGAGCACCGCCGAATCGATGCGCTCGAGCCAGCCCGCCCTCTCCAGCACGCGCGCGGCGTCGTACTGCCCGACGATCGCCCAGCCGGCGCCGCGGCGCTGGCGCAGCGAGAGCTCCGGACGAAATCCCGTCGAGCGGCGCGCGACGAAGACGAGGAACCACGCGTCGCGCTCCGGCTGCAGGCGGATGCGACCGATGTAGTGCCAGGGATCGCCGGGATGCTCGACGAAGCCGTCGTCGGTCGGCGTCGCGGCGGCGAGCTCGCGGAGCACGGCGCAGATCGTGTCGCGCGCGATCTCGACGCGCGAACCCTGAAGCTCGCCGATCGTCGGCTGCAGCCGCGCGCAGTCGATCGTCGCGAGGCCCTCGACGCCGGAGCCCGACATGACGTACCATCGGGCGACGAGACTGATCGCGACGGCGAGCCCGATGATCGCCAGCACCGTCAGTCGCGACGCACGTGCGCCAGTGTGCGCCGGCTCGATGGATTCTGCGGTTCGTTCCTCGGCTCTCATGCCGCCTCCACGGCGCCGGCGCGCACTCCGCGTCCGACGATCATCTCGGCGAACGCGCAGAGCAGCGCGAGCGCGAGCATGTACTTCCAGAGCTCGAGGCCGTGGCGCGATTCGGTGATGACCGGACCGAAGCCGCCGCGACGCGGCTCGAGCACCACGACGTTCTCCCTGTTCATCGCCCGTCGCTCGACGACCGCGCGGAGCTGGTCCTCATCCATCGGCGTCAGGTCGCTCTCGCCGCTTCCCATGTTCGCGGTGAACAGGGCGAGCGGCGTGCCGTTGGCCTCGACGCGATAGACTCCGGGCGCCCCGGTGTTGCCATAACCGATCGAGGCGCCGGAGGGGAACCGGCGCGTCGCCACGAACTCGTCGCGGCCATCCGGAGGAACGACCTTCACCTGCTCGGGAAGATCGGCGCGTCCCGGCAGCGGCACGGTGACGTCGTCGCCGACGACCGTCTGCACGAACGCCTCGCCGGATGCGCCGACGTAGAGCGCGGAGCGCACCGCCAGCGGAACGAAGATCCCCTTGAGCGGAAGATTGCTCCATGCGCCGGTCGGCGGTGCCGCGACATAGATGATCCTCCCGCGCCCGTGCCGCGTCTCGCTCATAAAGGGAACGCCGTTCGTCAGGCGGATGATCGTCTCGCCCGCCGTTGCCGGCAGAGCCTGGTAGATCTCGGGAGACTCGACGGTGTTGCCGGGATTGGAGGGATCGAAAACGCCGGAGAAGATCGGGTGCTCGCGCTCGACCGTGCCGAAGCGGAGGATCGACTGCCGCGTGGCATCGCCGACCGGCGCGCCCAGGCCGAGGCCGAGCTTGACGCCCGCCTGCGTGTTGAAGGCGTTGCGGTCGAGAGTCGGCCCGGCATACAGGACGACGCCTCCGCCCTGCAGCATGAACGTCGAGATCTTGTCGGCATCACCGGCGCCGACGGCCGGAACGTCGGCGATGACCAGCGCGGTGAAGCGGGACAGATCGAGCGTCGCGATCGCGCCCGGACCGTAGCTCTCGAGCTCGATCGCGGTGCCCGGCAATCCGAGCACCAGACCGAGGTAGCGCTGCGCCTCGGACGAGCCGACGACCGCCACGCGCACGCGATCGGGAACACGCAGCGCGAAGTAGCGACGGTTGTCCGGCGCGAACTCGTCGCCCGCGACCTCGACGTATCCGCTGGTCATGCCTGATGCGCGCGGCGGCGCGGCGATCTCGACGGCGACCGTCTGCTCGCGTGCGACGCTGACGGTTCGCTGCGCGACACGCTGGCCGTTGACGAACATCGAGACGACCGCCGCCTCGACGTCGCGCGCGCCGTAGTTGCGCACCCATGCCCGCAACTCGAGCGGCTTCTCCCGCTCGAATACCGCCGAGAGCACCCTGATCGAGTCGAGGCCGAGATTGGCCTGCACGGTCGAGGCGTCGCCGATCGGCATGACGTACAGTCGCGTGGACTCCTCGAAGATCCTGAGCGAGTCGGTCTCCGTGCCGACGTTCGTGCGCTGGGCGTCGGTGATGAGATAGACCTCCTTGTTGACGTTCGTCGAGCGATCGAGCAGCGTGGCGGCAACGCGGAGCGCGTCGTCGAGCGCCGCACGGCGGTATCCCAGGCGCAGTTGCTCGATGCGACGCCGTAGCGCCTCGGGGTTGCGCGACGGCTCGGTCTCGGCGCCGCGCTCGAGATCGGTCATCGAGATGACGTACGCCTCGTCGTTGTCCTCGAGCAGCTCGACCACCTCGAGGGCGGCCTGCTTCGCCTGGTCGAAGCGCTCTCCCCGCTCATCGCGCAGTGCCATCGAGAACGAGTCGTCGACGAGGATGACGGCGGTGGTCGCGGCGTGCGAGCCCGGCAGGCCGATCGATCCGCGTAGCGCCGGCCGCGCGAACGCGAGCACCGCGAACACGACGATGCCGATGCGCAGGAGCATCAGCAGGACGTTGTTGATCTTGATGCGGCGGATCCGGGTCTTCTGAAGCTCCTTGAGAAACCGAAGCGAGCTGAACTCGATCGTCCGCAATCGGCTGCGATTGAGCAGGTGCAGCAGCAGCGGGATGCTGGCGGCGGCGAGCGCGAGGAGGACGAGTGGATTCAGAAACGTCATAAGCCTGATAATACACCGGGGTGCGCGCGAGGGCAAGCACGGTGCGGATAACTCTTGATGCCGGCGGACAAGGGCGTCTCCGTATTTTCGGCGCCACGATCGAGATCCCCCCTCCGGCGGCGGCCTCGTCATCCTCGCAAGCGAAGCGCCGCGGGGATCCTTCTTCGGCGGCAGCCGTGCCGAACGGTACCGCTTCCGCGGAAGACAGATCCCCGGACGCATGGTCATTCCAAACATCTGACATCTGACATCTGACCTCTGACATCTAACACAAATGCCCGACAAGCGCCTTTTCCTCATCGACGGCATGGCGATCCTCTTCAGGAGCTTCTACGCCATGTACGCCTCGCACCTGACGTCGAAGTCCGGTGAGCCGACCGGCGCGACCTTCGGCTTCGCCTCGGCGCTCGTCAGGATCATCGACAAGCACAAGCCCGATCTGATCGCGGTCGCCTGGGATACCGCCGAGCCGACGTTCCGGCACGAGCAGTTCACCGCGTACAAGGCCAACCGCGCGGAGTTCCCGGAGGAGCTCGTGCCGCAGCTCGAGCGCGTCAAGGAGGTCATCGGGCTGTATCACATCCCGCAGCTCGAGATCCCCGGCTATGAGGCCGACGACGTCATCGGCGCGCTCGCCTGTCGCGCGGCCGACGACGGATACATGGTCTACTGCGTCACGCCCGACAAGGACTACCTGCAGCTCGTGCGCGACAACCTCCTGATCTACAAGCCCTCGCGGCCGGGCGCCGACGAGGAGATCGTCGGCTATGAAGGCGTGCACGCGAAGTTCGGCGTCACTCCCGACCGCGTCATCGACGTGCTCGCGCTCATCGGCGACGCGTCGGACAACGTGCCCGGCGTCAAGGGCATCGGCGAGAAGACCGCGATCCCGCTGATCCAGCAGTTCGGATCGCTCGAGGCGCTGTATGAGAACATCGAAAAGGTCGAGAAGCCGGGCGTCCGCAAGAAGCTCCTCGAGAATCGCGACGCGGCGTTCATGTCGAAGGACCTCGTGACTATCCGGTGCGACATCCCGATCGACGTCAGCTACGAGCAGCTTCGACTCGATCCTCCCGACATCAGGGGACTGCTCAGGATGTACGACGAGCTCGGCTTCAAGTCGCTCGCGATGCGCTATCAGTCGATGGCGATCGACGAGATCCCCGAGGAGTCCGAGCCGGCCAAGCCCGACGGCGATCTCACCGGCGACGCGCAGGAGCCGGACGTGCCGCCGGAGAACCGATCGCTCTCGTTCGACTTCCACCTCGACCGCCTCAAGACGATCGCCGACGTCGAGCACACGTACGTGCTCGTGCGCACCGAGGAGCAGCTCGCGACCCTCGTCGAGTACGCCGGCGGCGCGACGGCGCTGACGTTCGACCTCGAGACCGACGGACTCGACTCCTTGACCGCGAGCATCGTCGGCGTCTCGCTCGCGGTCAAGGCACACGAGGCCTTCTACGTGCCGGTCGCCAACGAGGCGATCCGCACCGAGACGACGGCAGACGGGGAACTCTTTGGTCAGGAACAGACGCGTGCGGCGACCGAAGGCCTGCCCCTCGAGCTCGTGCTCGGGGCACTGCGCCCGCTGCTCGAGCGCGCCGATCTGCCGAAGGTCGGGCAGAACGCGAAGTTCGACATGCTCATTCTGCGCCGCTACGGCATCCGCGTCGTGCCGCTCGGCTTCGACACGATGCTCGCGAGCTACGTGCTCGACTCCTCGAAGTCGCACGGCATGGACGCGCTGTCCGAGCGCCTGCTCAACTACACGCCGATCTCGATCAAGGAGCTGATCGGACCGCGCGGCAAGGAACAGATCTCGATGCGCGAGGTGCCGTTGGAGGCCGTGGCCGAGTACGCCGCGGAGGACTCCGACGTCACGCTGCAGCTCTATACCGTTCTTCAGGAGAGGCTGCGCGAGGAGAAGCTCATCGAGGTCGCCGAGCGCTATGAGTTCCCGCTCGTCTCTGTGCTGACGGAGATGGAGCACTGCGGTGTGGCGATCGACGTGCCGGCGCTCCGGGAGATCTCGGCGTCGCTCGAGGAGACGATGAAGCGGATCGAGATCGAGGTCTTCGAGCTCGCGGGCCACCCGTTCAACATCGGTTCGCCGAAGCAGCTCGCGACCGTGCTCTTCGAGGAGCTCAAGCTTCCCTCCTCCCGCAAGACGAAGACCGGCTACAGCACCGACCAGTGGGTGATGGAGGATCTGGCGGCGCTGCATCCGCTGCCGGAGAAGATCCTCGCGTATCGCCAGGCGGCGAAGCTCAAGGGCACGTACGTCGACGCGCTGCCGGGACTGATCGCGCCGAGCACGGGACGCATCCACACGAGCTACAACCAGGCGGTGGCGGCGACCGGACGGCTGTCGTCGAACAATCCGAACCTGCAGAACATCCCGATCCGCAGCGAGATGGGTCAGGAGATTCGCAAAGCCTTCGTGCCGGGCATTCCCGACGCAGTGCTTCTGTCGGCCGACTACTCGCAGATCGAGCTGCGGCTGATGGCGTTCATCTGCGGCGACGAGGCGCTGGTGACGGCGTTCAAGGAGAACTTCGACGTGCACACCGCGACCGCGATGAACGTGTTCGGGTGTCCGAAGGAGGAGGTGACGCCGAACATGCGGCGCAAGGCAAAGGAGGTGAACTTCGGCATCATGTACGGCATCGGGCCGTTCGGGCTGGCGCGTCGCCTGAAGATCCCGAAGGCCGAGGCGCAGACGCTCATCACGACGTACTTCCAGAAGTACCCCGGCGTGCAGCAGTACATCGGTGAGACCGTCGAGAAGGCGCGCGCACTCGGTTACGTGGAGACCCTGAGCGGACGCCGGCGCTACTACCCGAACATCAACTCGCGCAACGCGTCGGAGCGCTCTGCCGAGGAGCGCGCGGCGATCAACATGCCGATCCAGGGCACCGCCGCCGACGTCATCAAGCTCGCGATGATCGACATTCACCGCGAGATCAAGGGCGCCTTCCCCGAGGCGAACATGCTCCTGCAGGTGCACGACGAGCTCGTCTTCGAAGTGCCCGAGCGCTCAGCCGACGCGCTCGCAGCGTTCGTCAAGGAGAAGATGGAGACGGCCTTCCCGATCGGCGACGTGCCGCTGGTGGCCGAGACCGGGCTCGGACGGAACTGGCTCGAGGCGCACTAGATCGTCAGGAAGATCGCGGTACCGAAGGCTGCGTACAGCACCAGCGCCGCGATGACGAGCGGGCGCACGACGCGTGGCTGTGCGCCGCCGATGTTCTGCGTAACGAACTTGTTGACGAGCACGAGTCCGAAGACGTAGGCGCTCGTGACGATGATGAGCGTGCCGACGACGGCGAGGTAGGTGGCCTGCAGCAGATCTCCCGATGGATCGCTCGCGACGACGCGCTCGATGAGCAGTCGCGCGCCGTACATCAGGGGAAGCCACAGCAGCACGAGAAGGGCGTTGAGCAGCACGATCCGCGGCGGGATCGGTGACGGAGCGGTCATGGCGGGGAGGATCATGGAAAGAGAAGGAGGCGACATCGATCATGTCGCCTCCGAAGGCGACTACCGCGTGATGATCTTCGAGACGATCTCGACGAGCTCGATGTCGAACGTGAGGTCGCGCCCGGCAAGCGGGTGGTTCGCATCGATCGTGATCTTGTCCTCGTTGACGTCGACGATGACGACGGGGATCATCATGTCGTCGGGCGTGCGCACGCGAAGCTCCATGCCGACCTCGGGCTCCATGTCGCCGGGGAGCCGGTCGCGGTCGACCTCGAAGACCATCTCGTCCTGGTAGGGCCCGTAGCCCTCGTCGGGAACGATCGTCGTCGTGCGCGACTGGCCGGGCTGCATGCCGACCACCGCCTTCTCGAAGCCGGGGATCACCTGCTCCTGCCCAATCGTGAACTCGAGCGGCTCGCGGCCCGTCGAGCTGTCGAAGACGGTCCCGTCGTCGAGCTTACCGGTGTAATGAATCCGAACGGTATCGCCCTGCATTGCCTCACGCATCGAACTGGTCCTCCTGGTTACGTCGTCAGTTACGCTCCGCTATCGTCACCTCGAGAGTGACGAGTCCTTCGATCTCCGCAAACAGCCGATCTCCCGCAATTACCTGACCAACTCCCTCGGGCGTCCCGGTGAAGATGCAGTCGCCGCGCTCGAGGGTGAAGACCGACGAGAGGTAGCTGATGATCCGTGGGATGCCGAGAATCATGTCGGCGGTGCTGCCGTGCTGGCGCACTTCTCCGTTGACGCTCAGGCGCATCGACAGCGCGTGGGGATCGGCGACGAGGTCGCGCGGAACGATCTCGCTGATCGGCGCCGACGTGTCGAATCCCTTTGCAATCGTCCACGGCTCGCCGCGCTTCTTTGCGCCGGCCTGCAGATCGCGCAGCGTCATGTCCAGGCCGACACCGTAGCCGAGTACGACATCCATCGCATCGGACTCTGCGACGTCGCGCGCCGTGCGGCCGATGACGACGACGAGCTCGACCTCGTGATGCATCTCGCGCGAGACGCGCGGAATCTGCACGACGCCTCCGCTGCGCACCAGCGCCGTCGCCGGCTTCATGAACACTACCGGATCGGCCGGCACCTCACCGCCCATCTCGCGCGCATGCTTCTCGTAGTTCTTGCCGAGACAAAGCATCTTGCCGACCGCAAGCGTCGTGTGCGAGGGGCGGAGGATGAGGTCGTGCATATGCGTCAGAGGTCAGAGGTCAGATGTTAGATGTCACGATGGCGCGGGGCGTTGGGGGGTGTTGTTGTTGGTTATTGGTTATTGGTTGTTGGTTGTTGGGGGTTGGTGATGGGTGACTTCGAGTGTTTATGAAGGCACGCTTTGGGTCTCACCAATAACAAAGAACCAAAAACAAAAAACCAAGAACCCCCTCCCCTAGTGACCGTGAGGTGCTGCCGCGGCGTCGCCACGGGCAACGCTTATCGTTCGCTCCGTTGCATTGAACGGTCCTGCGACGGGCTGGTTGTCGGGGCCTATGAGCTCGAGGCGGATCGTGTGATCGCCGTCGGTGAGGCCTTCGATGAAGTAGGGGATCCACTCGGTGAGCGTGTCGGTCACGGTGCCGTCGATCGTGGCGACGACCTTGTGCTTGTCGGCGCCGAGCTCGGCGTTGCTGATGTAGAAATCGAGGAGGATTCGATTGGCGTCCGCTCCCTTGTACTCGCCCTTGGGTCGGCTGTAGGTCAGCAGCGGCGCGTTCGGCTGGAGCACCGGAGCTCCGGTCTTCGAGCCGACGTAGAACGTGTGCGCGACGAAGGCGGCGGGCGCCTTGACGCTTTCGTGCCACGAGCGGCTCGGGAACGCGCGCAGGGTGTGCATGCCCTCGGCGAGCGCGCCGACGCTGAAGCTGTCGGTGGCGTACATCGCCTTGTATGGCTCGTTGTCGATGATCACGTGGACGTGCTGTCCTTCCTTCGAGAAGTTGATCCCCTTCGACTGCTCGCCGGCTGTTGGCGAGGCGAGCTCCATCCCCTCGAGCGTCGCGCGGACGATGATCGAGTCGCCGTTGACGACTTCATCGGCCGCGGGCGAGACGATCGCGAGCTTCGCGCCGTCGTAGGCGGGTCCGTGCTCCCCCTTGACGATTCGGACGGTCCCGGGCGCCGCGGCGGTGTCCGACGGCGTCGGCTCGTCGCTTCCGGTCTGGCAGGCCGGCGTCGACAGTGCGAGAATCGCGGCTGCGGCAACGGCCGCCGTGATGCTGAACGTGCGCATTGATGGTGTCGGTACGATGAACGGATGTGCGACGGAGACGCCGCGACGGCGGGCAAAAATAGACAAATCGGCGATCCGCGAGCCGCGCAACCGGTAACGGAACGCAGCAGATCAATTCGCTATCTTAGCGCGAGGACACACCCGTCGACCTGCCATTGACCCTCCTGCATCCCAGTATGACCAAGTCGGACATTGTCGATCGAATCGCCCAGGGCACCGGTCTGACCAAGCTCGAGACCGAAGCCGTCGTCGATGGCTTCCTCAAGACGGTCATCGACGCGCTCTGCCGGGACGAGCATGTCGAGATACGCGGCTTCGGGACCTTCCGGGTGAAGGAGCGCGCCCCGCGCATCGGACGCAACCCGCGCACCGGTGAGACGGTGAGCCTCGACAACCAGTTCGTCCCGCATTTCAAGGTGTCGCGTGAGCTTCGCCAGCTCATCGACGAGTCGGTCAAGGCGCTGAAGATCGAGCAGAACGACACGAACGAAGGAAACGAAGATTGAGCACGCATTGCCCCTCCTGCGGCAGCGTCGTCGACGAGAACGCGACGACCTGCTCCGTCTGTGGTGAGAGTCTCACCGAGACGAACGAGACGAACGAGACGACCACTCCCGAGCCCGCTGAGGCTGGAACGGTCGGCGCCGTCCCGCCCGCCGTCGCGGGCGTTCCCCAGGCAGCACCGCCTTCCGCGCGCGTCATCTGTGCGCAGTGCGGCGCCGCCAATGCGCGCGGCGCGACCGAGTGCACGACCTGCGGCGCTCCCCTCTCCGACGTCGAGCCCGAACAGCGGCGTACGGCCGCGGCCGCGCCGGCCGCGAGCACGGGATCGCTCCAGACATACCTGATTGCAGGGCTTGCGATGGTGGTCGTGGCGCTCATCGTCTACATCGTGAGCACGCCGGAGGAGAAGACCGGACCGCCCCAGGCGTCGATGCCGGGCACCGGCGGAACCGCCGGAGCGAACCCCCAGGGCGCGATGCCTCCGGATCATCCTCCGATCGACGAAGGCGCACAGATGGCGGCGATGACGAAGCTCGTCACCGATCTCGAGACAAAGCTCAAGGCCGACCCGACGAACGACTCGCTCGAGCTCGCGCTCGCCAACGCTCTGTACGACGTCGGCAATCACGCGCAGGCGAAGATGCACTACGCGGAGTACCTGAAGACGAACCCGCAGGACCTCGACGCGACGACCGATTTCGCGACCTCCGTGGCCGCGGCCGGCAACATCGACTCGGCGGTCATCGTGCTGAACTCCGTACTCGCGAAGGACGCGAAGCACCAGCGCGCCGCGTTCAACATGGCGATCATGTATCGCCAGAAGGAGAACCGCGACAGCATCATCTACTGGCTGCAGCGCGTTGCGGATATCGATTCGACGAGCCCGACGGGGAAGGGTGCGCTGGATATTCTGAAGGAGTTCAAGAGCGGGCATCCGCCACTGTGACACACCCCTGACACACCCCTGCGTGGCGTCATGCACGAGGCATGACGCCACGCTGTCCCCTCTGGAGAGGGGACGGGTGGTGCCGTTTCCGTTTTTGGGTCTCGGAAGAAGTGGAGTGCTGGGCCGGCGCTACGATGTTTGTTCGAGACGCCTGCCACAGTATTTTCTCTACGGACTGTTGTCCTGGTTCTTGGACCAGGAGCCCTGGCCTGGTCTCGGTCTGTTTGTCCCTGGGTCTGGCCGCCACCATCAACTGCATCGCGATTCCCGCCGATCACGTTTGCACGGAGACCGCATACCGTGAAACGAGTCAGGATACCGTACTGGCCCGCGTTGAAGGAACGCGCCCGGGCGCTTCGCACCGCTAGCACTTCAACCGAGATCAAGCTCTGGCTGCGATTGTCGGGCAGGCAGGTTCGAGGTTGCGACTTTCATCGCCAGAAGCCTCTGTTGAGGTTCATCGTCGACTTCTACTGCTGCGAACTGATGCTCGCGATTGAGATCGACGGACTGATCCACGAACGACAGGAGGAGCGCGACGCCGAGCGTCAACGACTCCTCGAACGCTGGGGCATCCGCTTCCTACGCTTCAGCGCATACGACGTCGAGCACCACCTTGACGACGTCGTAAAGACGATCGAACACTGGATCGACCAACATCCAGAACGCCCAGGCATCCTCCGCCCCTGAAGTGCAAGTCGATCCCGACCCCGGACACCGAAACCACAGCCAACGTCCACCGGTCGCACCAGCCCCCTCCCCTACACCCCC
>DATLHO010000239.1:0-5601 GCA_035539855.1 Kapaibacterium sp. (SeqCode)
CGACCCGTGTAGCTCCGATCGGAAGGCCTTCCACCTCCGCCGCGACGATGTTACGTGAAACTCACCATCGCGTCATCGCTGCACATCGGTTCACATCGACTGAACAAACCGCACGGGGTGGTCGCATGGCTCGAATGATTCTCCTGCTGTTCTGCATGGTCGCGACGCTGTCGACGGCGAGCGCGACGAAGAGCGCATCGCTCACCGGACGCGTCGTCGACGCGCGAGGAAATCCCCTCATCGGCGCGACTGTTCGCTTGAAGGGAACGAAAGTCACGACGCGCTCGACTGCTCCGCTCGGTGTCTTTGTGCTGGAGGAAGTGCGACCCGGAAAGCGCACCATCGAGGTCAGCGGCATCGGGCTTCGCACGGAGCACCGCTCGGTCACCGTCGGCGCATCCCGGATCGACGTTGGTGTCGTGAAGATGCTGGCGGCGACCGCGGCCGAGGACGAGCTCAGGCGCCGCGGCCCGGCGCCGAAGAACGGGCGACGAAGGGATCAAAGCATCACCGTCAAATCAGCGCGCACCAGTACTATCAGCACGACCGAGCGGGAGAGAGTGCAAAGCTCCGCGCGAACGGCCGTCGTCGACGCGGTGGCCCTGCAGGGGAGCGTCTCGCAGTCGACCAACGGACTGTCGGCGCGTGGTGGTCGCGCCACTGAGTCATCGATTCGTGTCGATGGCGACGACGTCAGCGATCCATATTCGGGCGGCTACGGCACCGGCGCGACGAACGTCTATCCGATGGTGATGTCGCCACAAACGAACGCGGTCGAAGAGCAACCGAGCCCGGAGGTCGTGACGGCCCAGACGCCGGTGGTGACGCATCCAACGACGACGCCGGTGACGACGCCGGTAGTACAGCCCGACACGATCGTGCGACAGCCGCACATCGATAACGTCTCCGGCGAGAATTACGCGAAGATCTACGAGAACCAGTTCCTTCCGGCGCACGTCAGTCCGCTGTCGACGTTTTCGATCGACGTCGACCGTGCCTCCTACAGCAACATTCGTCGCTTCCTCAACGACGGAATGCGTCCACCGGCCGACGCGGTCCGCATCGAGGAGATGGTGAACTATTTCGAGTACGGTTATTCCGATCCCGACGACGAACATCCGTTCCGCATCAGCACGGAGCTCACCGAATGCCCCTGGAATCGCTCGAACCGTCTCGTGCGCATCGGCCTGCAGGGTCGACATGTCGCCACGAGCCTGATGCCGTCGTCGAACCTCACGTTCCTGATCGATGTTTCGGGGTCGATGGGATCGGCCGACAAGCTCCCACTGCTGCAGCGCTCGCTCCGCGTGCTCGTCGAGCGGCTCCGTCCGGAGGACAACGTCGCGATCGTCGTCTATGCCGGCGCCGCGGGGGCGGTGCTGCCGATGACCTCCGGCGCGAAGAAGGCCGAGATCCTCGCGGCCATCGATCGACTCAGCGCGGGCGGGAGCACCGCCGGCGGCGCGGGCATCGAGCTGGCGTACAAAATCGCGCTCGACAATTTCAATCGCGAAGGCAACAACCGGGTAATTCTCGCGACCGATGGTGATTTCAACGTCGGCGTGTCGAGCGAGGCCGGGCTCGTCGCTCTCATCGAGGAGAAGCGCAAGCACGGCGTCTTCCTGACGGTGCTCGGCTTCGGCACGGGCAATTATCAGGACGCGAAAATGGAGCAGCTCGCCGACAAGGGAAACGGCAACTACGCCTACATCGACAACATCGCCGAAGCCGAAAAGGTCTTCGTCGCCGAAATGGGCGCGACGCTGCTGACGATCGCGAAGGACGTGAAGATCCAGGTCGTATTCGCGCCCGAGCGCGTCGAGAGTTATCGGCTCATCGGCTACGAGAATCGCGTGCTCGCCAATGAGGATTTCGACAACGACATCAAGGACGCCGGCGAGCTGGGCGCGGGTCATGCCGTCACGGCGCTCTACGAGATCGTCCCGCGCGGCGCCCAGTCAGCGAGCCTCGAGGGCTGGGTCGGCCGCAAGGACACGCTCGACATGCCCGGTGACTGGCAGGCCGACGAGCTGCTGCGCGTGCGGCTGCGCTACAAGCTGCACGACTCCGACGTGAGCACGCTGATCGAGGGACCGGTGGTCGATCGTGGTGTGGGCTTCGACCGGGCGTCGGAGGATTTCCGATTCGCCGCGGCGGTGGCGCAGTTCGGGATGCTGCTGCGTGATTCGCGGCACAAGGGCTCCTCGTCGTACGACGACGTGCTGCGACTGGCGACCGCGTCGAAGGGCGTCGACGCCGGCGGCTATCGCGCCGAGTTCATCACGCTCGTGGAGGCCGCGCGCAAGCTGCCCGCGACGGCGAGCCGCTGAGGTCGCGGTCGCGCGGAGAGACAGGCACACCGACAATCAACGAGCGGCCGCGACGGAGAATCACCGTCGCGGCCGTTCGTCGTTCATGAATGTCACGCGCAATCGTTCCCGAGTAACCGCCCCGCCGTTCATCGTGTAGCTTCAGGTGGAAGGCCTTCCACTCCGGCAGCATCGACGACTCGCGCACTCTACCACGCGGCGTCACTGCATTTCATTTTCATCTCGGAATATCCGCACGGGGTGGTCGCATGGCTCGTATCCCTTACCTCCTGCTCTGCTGGTGTGCGTCGCTGACGGCAGCGAGCGCGCAGACGACCGGTGTGCTCACCGGTCGCGTCGTCCGTCAGGAAGGCGCTGCGCTGATCGGCGCCACGATACGACTCGAAGGCACACCGATCGGTGGACTATCGAAGGCGCCACTGGGAGTCTTCACGATCGCCGGCATCCGGCCGGGAACCTACACGGCGATAGTCGGCGGCATCGGCTCGCAGACGATCCGGCGCGAGGTCGCGATTGCGGCCGGCATGACCACCAATGTCGGTGTTCTATTCCTGAAGGCGTCCGAGTTGTCGGGCAGGGAGATCGTTGTTCGCGACTCGCGCGTAATCGAGCGCGAGCAGGTATCGACCACCCGTTCGATTCCGATGGGATCGGAACGGTCGGGAGGCGGAATGGCCATTCGAGGCGGCCGTGCCACCGAAACGACGGTGCGCGTCGACGGCGTCGAAGTGACCGATCCATACGTGGGTGGCATGGGCGCGACATCGGCGTCCATCTATCCGACGGTGTCGACGCTTACGGTTCAGGAGGTCCAGATTATTCCAAACCCCGTGAGCGCGGAGTTCGGTGACATCATCTCGGGTACCGTCGATTCGCGAGGTGAGACGAAGCGGGCGATCGACGCCGACGTCTCCGGCGAGAATTACGCGAAGATCTACGAGAACCAGTTCCAGTCCGCGCACGTCAGTCCGCTCTCCACGTTCTCGATCGACGTTGATCGCGCGTCGTACAGCAACATCCGGCGCTTCCTCACTGCGGGTATCAGACCGCCCGCCGACGCGGTGCGCATCGAGGAGATGATCAACTACTTCGACTATGGGTATTCCGATCCCGACGACGAGCATCCATTCCGCATCTCGACAGAGATGACCGACTGTCCGTGGGATCGATCGCACCGCCTCGTGCGGATCGGCCTGCAGGGTCGCCATGTCGCCGCCGAAGTGATGCCGCCGACGAACCTGACGTTCCTCATCGATGTCTCCGGATCGATGTCGTCGCCCGACAAGCTCCCGCTGCTGCAGCGCTCGCTCCGCGTGCTCGTCGAGCGGTTGCGTCCGGAGGACAACGTCGCGATCGTCGTCTATGCGGGAGCCGCAGGGGCTGTGCTGCCGATGACCTCCGGCGCGAAAAAGACGGACATCCTCGCGGCCATCGATCGGTTGAGCGCGGGAGGGAGCACCGCCGGCGGCGCGGGCATCGAGCTGGCGTACAAGATCGCGCTCGACGATTTCAATGGAGAAGGGAACAATCGAGTAGTTCTCGCGACCGACGGCGACTTCAACGTCGGTGTGTCGAGCGAGACCGATCTCGTTTCACTCATCGAGGAGAAGCGCAAGCATGGCGTCTTCCTAACGGTGCTGGGCTTCGGCACGGGCAATTACCAGGACGCGAAAATGGAGCAGCTCGCCGACAAGGGAAACGGCAACTACGCCTACATCGACAACATCGCCGAAGCCGAGAAGGTCTTCGTCGCCGAAATGGGCGCGACGCTTTTGACGATCGCCAAGGACGTGAAGCTGCAGGTGGTATTCGCGCCCGAGCGCGTCGAGAGTTATCGCCTCATCGGCTACGAGAATCGCGTGCTCGCCAACGAGGATTTCGACAACGATATCAAGGACGCCGGCGAGCTCGGCGCGGGTCATACCGTCACGGCGCTCTACGAGATCGTCCCGCGCGGCGCGCAGTCGGCGAGCCTCGAGGGCTGGGTCGGCCGCAAGGACACGCTCGACATGCCCGGCGACTGGCAGGCCGACGAGCTGCTGCGCGTGCGGCTGCGCTACAAGCTGCCCGACTCCGACGTGAGCACGCTGATCGAGGGACCGGTCGTCGATCGTGGTGTGGGCTTCGACCGGGCGTCGGAGGATTTCCGATTCGCCGCGGCGGTGGCGCAGTTCGGGATGTTGCTGCGCGACTCGCGGCACAAGGGCACGTCATCGTACGACGACGTGCTGCGTCTTGCAACCGCGTCGAAGGGCGTCGACGCCGTAGGCTATCGCGCCGAGTTCATCACGCTGGTCGAGGCCGCGCGCAAGCTGCCGGCGACGGCAAGCCGCTGACGCTGAAATCGTCCGCAGAACAGGATCTGGATCATCGAGCGGCCGCGTCGGCATTCTGCTGGCGCGGCCGCCGTGCCTCGCGGATCTCCGCCGACCGCTATCTTCTGCTCGTCCTCTTCCCCTAGAACGACCTCGCCCCATGAAGCTCTCCACGTGCCTCTTCGCTCTCGCAGGTCTGATCGCACCATCGATTCTCTCCGCTCAGCCGGCGGACACGACGCGCTCCGGGTCAGAGTACGCCTCCACGACGCGCTCGGACACGTCGGCGCTGCCTGATGAGTCCGTCACCGGAGAAGCGCTGCGACGGCGCTCGCGATCGAATCTCGTGCTGGCGATGCGCTGGCTGTGCGGCGTAACGGAGTCTGAGGAGGGCCGACTCGGCTATCGCAACAGGCTGCTCGGCAGCGAGAGCGTTCTCGTCGACGGGATGACGTTCGGCGATCGATTCACGCCCGTCGCCATCGGCACCCTCGCGGGCTTCGAAAGCGCGATGTTCACGCCGACGCCGTCGCTGATGTCGATCGCTTCGGCAACGTTGCGATCGAACGCGGGCGTCACGCGCGCGGGCTCGGGCGACGGACTCGTCGACATCGTGATGCGACACGGTTCGCGCGAGGGCTTCACCGGCGGAGCATTCGTTCGCAGCGACTTCGCGCCGCTCTTCGGATCGAGCGGCGAGATCGTCGCGCACATTCCGGGCGAGTCTCTAGATACGACCCTTTCTCCCGTGAAGGCCGCGGCCGCGGACGATCGGCTCTACGAGCTCTTCGTCGAAGGCCCGATTCCGGGCGTGCCGGCGACGGTGCACGTGTCGGCGAAGTACAATCGGATCGGCTACCTCGGCGCGACCTACGACCTACTCGACGCGCCCGCGACGTTCTTCGACGCGCGCCGTGACAGCGCCGCGCGCGCGGGACACGCCACGCTCGAGCCGA
>DATLHO010000240.1:0-12402 GCA_035539855.1 Kapaibacterium sp. (SeqCode)
CGGCGGCAGGTTCGACAGCGGCTGCAGAATCGTGAACGGCATCATGTCGTGATCACGCGAGATGTAGAACGTCCCGCGCGCCGTGTCGTTGGCCGCGTCCTGGTCGGTCGCCAGCTGCGGGTACACGCGCACCTCGTACACGCCGGTCGTGTCGGTGTAGCGATTGTTGAAGCCGAACGGCGTGGTGAACGTGTAGGTGTTCGTGCCGAACTGCGGCGTCGAGTTCGGGAACGCGGTGCCGGTGATCGACGTCGTCTTGACGCCGTTGCGCCAGAGGTCGGCGACGACCGGAACGTTCTGACGGGCCGCGGCGCCGTTGTTGGTGAACGTCGCGGTGACGGTGACGTCCTGTCCCGGCGCGTACGCGAAGGCAGGGGTCACCGGCGAGAAGGTCACGTTCGACGTCGAGACGTCGTTGATGACCGGCGAGAGCTTGTAGCCGATGCGCTGGCCCTGGGCATCCGTCGGGAAGCTGAAGTGCCACATGTACGGGTTGAGGAGACCGCTCGCCGGCTGCGAGTAGTTCCACGGATAGTACTCCGCGTACCCGTACGAACCCCACCAACGATGCGTCATCGCGGTGATCGCGACGGTGTCGCCCTGACCATAGCCCGGGTTGTTGAACAGGAAGTACCGCGCCCACTCCGGCGTGCCGCGCGTCGTGGCGGTCGGCTGGGTGTAGTCGAGGTACGACTCTCCGTACTTCTTCAGGCCGACGATCGTGCCGTAGAAGTAGTAGAGGATGTTGATCGGCGAGTCGCTGTACTGGAACTCGATGTTTCCGGTCGCCTCCGAAAGGCGCGCCTGGAAATTGCCGACCGAGCCGTCGTTGCCGCCGTAGGAGTTACCCTGCGTCATGCGCCACTCGACGACGAACGTGCGATTCGGGGCCGAGCCCAGCGTCGCGACATAGATGCCGGCGCCGGCGACACCGTTGCCGGAGAGCCACGACGAGAACGGTGCAATCACGTTGCTGCCGTGGGGGCCGCCCGTGTTGAACAGCTTGTAGTAGCCGTAGTACGAGTATCCCGTCTGCGTTCCGCCGGTGCTGCCGTAGCCCGTGTTCGCAAACGAGATGTACCCGTTGGTCGAGATGATGATCGTCGTCCCCTGGGGGTACGTCGTGATTCCCTCGACGTAGCCGGGCGAGAGGAACGTGAACGGGAACGGCATCGAGTAGGTGTAGATCCTCTCGAGCGCGTTGTTCTGGGTCTGGCTGCCAGACCCGGTCAGGAACGTTCCGCCATTGTCGATGATGCTCGACCAGTTCTGCGGTACCACCGAAGCGACATAGCTATTCCACGATCTCGCCGAGAGCGTGGGATAGACGGTCTGCGCCTGAGTGGTTCCGAGAGCCAGCAGCATCAACGCAAGCACCGCAGTCAGTCTGCGCATTTGCATGGATACAGGTCTCCCTAGAATGAGGGTTTGGGAGACCACCTGGTTCGTGCCGGGTTCTGCCGCCGACACGCCGCTGGTATGCGGTACACACCTTTGCATGGATACTCCCGTGAGTGAGTGAATGCCTGGGCCACGGCAAGCCATGGCCCTGTTTACAAAGAACGAAGCGCGAATTCTGCTCTAGATTGGGGTGTCCGACACGATCAGGTCGATCGGCCGGCAGGAACGAGAACACAGGGTACGGAGAAAAAGTTACCGAGGGCTACAAAATTACCACCTCGGTTACACTCCGCAACATTATCGATACGGCCAGCGTGCGCCGGTTCGCCTATGACGAAAGGCGGCGAGCGCATCGTGTGCACTCGCCGCCTTTGTTCGGTCAACAATGATCCCGAAATCAGCGCACGGCCGATTCCACGAGAATTTCGACGGTTCGACTATAGAACCGGCCCTCCGGCAGGTTGTTGTCGAACAGCTCGCGCGTCTCGCCCACGCCGGTCGCGCGCGCAGGATCGACGCCGAGGGCACGGGCGGTCGATCGGGCGCGGGCCTCGGAGAGGAGCTGATTGTGCTCGGCCTCGCCGATGCGATCGGTGAACGCGGTGATCGAGACGCTGGCGCCGGCGGGAATCCGCGAGCGGATCAGCGCGGCGAGCTTCTCGTTGGCCGGATTGAGATCCGAGCGATCGTAATCGAAGAGGATCAGGCCGTAGCGGTCGGTGCGGCGGTCGGTTGCTCCCTCCTCCCGCTTGCGGCGCAGGGTCACCTGCTCGACAGCGAGTCGTCCGGGCTCGGCCTGGGTCTGCTGACCCGCTTCGTCGCGCACCTGGAGCATGTAGGTGATCGGCGCGGTCGACTTCGTCGAGAACGCACGCGACTCCGCCGGCTTCCATTCGATCGTTCCGGGAACCGTGCCGGTGCCGTTGAACGTCGCGACGACCGCGTCGCCCTGGTGTGCGGTCAGCGCCCACGTACCGACGCCCGCCTCGGCCCGAACGTTCGGACGGAAGCGCACCAGTGGCGGCGAGACGGTACGAACCGTGTCGTCGGTGAAGACGGCGTCGAGCAGGCCGGCGTCGCTCGAGCTGATCTCGACCCGCCGGTTCTCCGCGGCGGCCTCGGCCTGCGCGGTGTCGGAGGCAACCTCCGGCAGATTCCGCGCGCGAACCTTGATCCGCTCGGGCTCGATGCCCCAGGCGCTGGTCAGATACGCTCTCACGGCCTCGGCCCGGCTTTCGGACAGCGCGGTGTTTCCCTTTTCGGCGCCCGTGCCCGCGTTGGTGCCCGTCAGCGTGATCGATGCGCGCGGCGACTGGCGAAGGCGGCGCCCGACGATGTTCAGGATGTCGTAATAGGTCTCGAGCGTGCCGGAACCATACAGGCGACCGACGTCGAAGCTCTCGGCATCGGCCGGCGTCAGGCTGCGATAGCGCGACGGAATCGCGGCGGAGCCTTCGTCGAAGAAGACATAGTTGAGCAGCGGCCGCATCTGGGTCGAGATGAACTCCTCGACGCGGATCGTCACGTCCGGACGCTCGCTGCCGTCGGCGTCGACGCTCGTGGCCGAGACGCTGGCCATGAGCACCGGCGGAACCACCGGCGGCGGCTCGGGCTCCGGCTCGGGTATGACGGCGATCACCGGCGGTGCCGGCGGCGGGGCGTGCTTTAGTGCGATACCGAGTCGCAGGCCGTGCGCGCTCCAGTCGACCGAGTCGCTGACCGGCGTCAGGCCGTAGGAGGCGATGAGCTCCGGAACGAGGAACCACGTCGCCGCGGCGTTGATCGGCAGCTCGCGGGCGATTCCGACGAGCGCCGAGGCCTGCATCGACGCCAGGCCCGGGATCGAGCCGGATGCTTCGTTTCGAATGCGCCGGCCGTCCTCGAACGCTCCTCGGTCGGAGGGCTCGACGATCCTGTCGTCCTGCTCGAACTCGTCCGAGATGACGAACGCAGCTCGGGCGCCGATGCTGGCGACGAAGCCGAGCGGCAGTGACAGGCCGAGCATCGGCTCGATCCCTGCGGTCGTCATCGAGGCGTCGATCCGCCGCTCGAACACGGCGCGGAAGGTCGTCGTGTCCGCGACGATGACCGTCGTCTCCTCGCTCGTCCGCATCTCGGCGTTGTCGCTCTGCACTGAGCCGCGGAGCACGAGCCAGATGGTCTCCGACAGCGGCAGCTCGACGAGCGCCCCGAAGGCGGTGCCGCCTCCGGCGCCTCCATCGAAGCGCGACGTGTACGGCAGATCGGTACGTCCGGCGAGGCGGTTGAAGTCCGCGCTGTGCACCGAGCGGACGAAGTCACCGAAGATGCCGAAGCGCGGGCGAGGGCCGACGGTGTCGGGAAGCTGCGCCGCGGCGTGCGGCGCGGAGACGGCGAGTGAGAGCGCGCTGATCGCGAGCGCGGCCATGACGGTCGGGCCGTGCGAGCGACGGATTCGGGATGTGACCACGGAGATCAAGGAAGGAAGACCCCACGGCGCGTCCGGATGGACGCGCCGCGCAGGAGCAAGTGGAATGAAGGGCTGTTCGCCGCGCACGATCAATGCGCGACCTGCATCGGCTCGATGATCCGACCGGTCGGCGTGACCAGGACGATGTAGTACGTGCCGCCGGCCAGCGGCTCGGTGTCGACGGTGATCGCGTAGCGCCCCGGCTGCAGCTCGGCATGCTCGAGGTCGAGCACCCGACGGCCGAGGACGTCGAACAGCGCGAGATCGGTCTCGCCCGGCTCGATCAGCTCGTAGCTGATGACCGCGCGTCCCATCGAGGGATTCGGCACCGGCGGCGTGATCGACAGGCGCCCACCCGGCAGGTACAGCCGCCAGCCACCTTCGGAAACGATCCGCAGCAGGCCCGCCTGGACGGTCGTCGCGACCGGCGCGTCGAGCCACTGGAAGTCCTCGACGACGAGCGGCGTCACGTTGGTGTCGCCGAGCGCCGCGATGAACTCGAGCGTCGCGATCGCTCCGGTGTAGACGCCGAGGGCGCGCCGTCCGGTGATCGTGATGACGCGGTCGTTCCCGTCGATCTCGCCCATCGGCGTGGCTCCGGTCGGGAACAGGAGCGTGCGGTTGAAGCGGAGCGTCGCGGTGAAGTCGTCGGCACCGACCGCATCGAGGTTGCGTCCGCTGGTGATCGTGATCGGCACGGTCACCCGCTCGCCCGGCATCGCCGAGAGCTCGGGAACCGAGAGCTCGACGCTCGCGCCGGCTCCCTCGACGGGCATCGAATACCCGACGCATCCGAACTCGTTGGTGATGCGCACCATGTGCATGCCCGTGCCGGTCGGCGTGAAGCGCTGCTGGTTCGCGCCCGAGACCGCGACGCCGTCGACGTACCACTGGTAGGTGTCGGCCGGACTCGAGACGAGATCCTCTCCCTCACGCGTGATCGTCGGCGGATTCGGCAGCGGGTTGACGCGAACCGTGACCGCGTCGGTCTCGCCGCTGCAGCCGTTGTCGTCGAGCACCGTCAGCGAGTAGCTGCCGGAGGCGGTGACGACGATCGACGGCGTCGTCTCGCCGGTCGACCAGAGGTAGCTCTCCATGCCGGCCGGACCCTCGAGCGTGACGCTGTCGCCTTCGCAGAACTCCAGCGGACCGCGGACCGACAGGACCGGGGCCAGCGGAGCGCGCTGGGTGATCGTGATCTCGCCGGTACCGGTGCAGCCACCGGCGCCGGTGACGGTCACCGAGTACGTGCCGGCGCCGACACGAATCGAGCGAGACGTCGCACCGGTCGACCACTGGTAGCTGAAGCCATCGGGGGCTTCGATCGTGACGGAGTCGCCGGCGCAGAGCTCGGTCGATCCCTGCGGCGTGATGCTCGGCTGCAGGTTCGAAGAGATCGTCACGCCGATCGGCGTTCCGGGTCCGCGACAGCCGGTCGTCGCCGAGCGCATCGTCACGTCGACACGGCCCGTTCCATTGCCTCCCCACTGCACCTCGATGCAGCGCGTGCCGGCGCCGGAGACGATCGTGCCGCCGCTGACGGTCCATTCGTACTGATCGGCGTCGGTGCCGTCGGCGCAGTAGCGCTCGCGTGCGTTCGGACAGACCGAGGCCGAGCCGCTGATCGTCGGCTGCGGCACCGGGTTGAGCGTGACCTCGAAGGTCTGCGAAGTGCCACGGCATCCCGCGGCGTTCGTGACCGTGACGGTATAGACGCCCGGCGAGCGCACGTCGATCGTCGGTGTCCTCTCACCCGTCGACCAGACATAGCTCGTGAATGGCTGGGTCGTCGACAGTATCGCGCTCTCGCCCGGGCAGATCGATGTCGCCGTCGAGGCGATCGTCGGCGCCGGTGACGGCGCGATCGTCACGGTGATGCTTGCGTCGCCAAAACATCCGGCGTCGTTCGCGACGTCGACCCTGTAGGTACCTGCCGCCTTGACGGTGATCCGCCGGCTGGTCGAACCGTTGCTCCAGCGGTAGCTCGAATAGCCGCTGCCGGCATCGAGCGTCACGCTGTCTCCGGCGCAGATCGTCGTCGAGCGGCTCGGCTGGATCGCCGGGACGAGGCGGTCACCGATGGTGACGGCAACCGTCGTATCGGAGCTGCAGCCCGTCGCGTTGTCGACGATGCGGATGCGGATGCTGCCGGAGCCGGCAGATCCCCACTTTACGACCACGCTCTCGGTGCCCGCGCCCGACTCGATCGAGGCGCCGGTCCCGATGACCGACCACGTGTAGGTGCGGCCCGGATCGCCCGGGACGCTATAGGTCGCGGTCGTGTTCTGACAGACGACGATCGGTCCGCTCATCGCGGCGCGCGGCGCCGGCTGCACGTTGACCACGACGGTGTCGGAGTATCCGGGGCAGTTCGCGCCGGCAGTGACCGTCACGAAGTACTGGCCGGGCGTGCGCGCCTCGATCGTGCGCGTGACCTCGCCGTTGCTCCAGCGGTACGACCCGTAGCCGTCGCCGGCGTCGAGCGTCACGCTCTCGCCCTCGCAGAACGTCAGCGGTCCGGCCGCCGTCACCCGCGGCGTCGGCCGCGGCAGCACCGTGATCTGAACGCTCGTCGTGTTCTTGCAGCCCTTGTCGTCGGTGACCTCGAGCGTGTAGGTGCCGGACTGCTTGACGACGATGTTCGTCGACGTCGAGCCGGTCGACCAACGGTACGCCGTGTATCCATTGGAGCTGCTCAGCAGCACGCTGTCGCCTTCACAGAAGGTCGTCGGACCCTGCGGGTAGATCACCGGCAGCGGTTTCGGGTTGATCGTCACGACGACGTCCTGCGACGTCTCGGTACACCCCTGGGCGGTCGTGACGGTGACGCGGAAGGTGCCGCTCGCGCTCGGGGTCAGGCTCTGGCCGGCGGCGCCGGTGTTCCAGCGGTAGCTGTCGTTCGAGCTTCCGGCGGCCGTCAGCGTCAACGGGTCGCCCTCACAGATCGTGATCGGCCCGGCCGGCGAGATCGTCGGCACGACGGGCTTCGGGAACGCGGTGACGATGACCGGATCGGAGGTATCGAGACAGCCGTTGTTGTCGACCGTCATCACCCGATACGTGCCGGCGGTCTTCACCTTGAGCGTTCGACTGACCTCCATGTTCGGAAGCCACGTGTAGACGGCATAGCCCGGACCCGGGTCGAGTGTGACGGAATCCGGTAGACAGAGGCGGATCGGACCGGCGGGATTGATGCGCGGCTTCGTCCGCGTGTGCACCCTCACCTTGATAGTGTCCGACGTCGCGGCGCATCCGCTGATGCTGACCACCGACAGGACATAGTTGCCGGTCTCCTTGACGACCAGCCGGTTGGTCGACGTCTGGGCGATGTCGTTCCAGCGATAGGAGACGAAGCCCTCGAGCGCGGTCAGCGTGACGCTGTCGCCCGGACAGAACCGGAGCGGTCCGGAGGAGTCGATCATCGGCTTCGACGGATCGCAGAAGAGGACGACGAAGGCGTCCGAGTTCGTCGTGGCATTGCCTCCCTTGAAGGCCTGAGCCGCGTTCTGGATCGGGAAGTTCGTGCTCCACGTGTTGCCGCCGACGACCATCGAGCCGTAGGGATCGAACGAAATGCCGTGGCCTTCGTCGTTGTTGTTGCCGCCATAGTAATCGACGAACTCGCGCACGCCGGTCGAGCTCATGCGCGTCATGTAGACGTCGCGCATACCCTGCGGTCCGCAGGCGATGCAGTCGGTGGTCGTCGGGAGATTCGTGCTCAGCGTATAGCCGGTCAGCAGCACCGCGCCATCGGGTCGCGCCGCGACGCCGGTGCCGGCGTCGTCGCCGTTGCCGCCGAAGTACGTCGCCCACTGGAGCGCGCCGAAGGAGTTGAGCTTCAGAACGTACCCATCGTGGGTGCCGCCGCCGTAGGTCGTCTGCGCCGAGCCGGCGGTCGTCGGGAAGCCTCCGGAGGCGACGACGCCGCCGACGAAGACGTTGCCGGCGAGATCGGTGGCCACGCCGACGAATCCGAGACCCGAGACGTGATCGTTCTCCATGTTCGGCCCACCGTAGTAGGTCGACCACAGGCGGGTGCCGGTCTTGTTGAACTTCGCGACGAACGCGTCGGCGCTGCCGCCGATCGATCCCTGCGCGGGATTGGTCAGCGGAAGGTTGTTGCTGTACGTCCAGCCGGAGATGACGATCGCCTGGCTCGTGTCGGTGCCGACGGCATAGCCGTAGTCGATGCCGCCGCCGCCGTAGTACGTGGCCCACTGGACCGCTCCGGTCGGCGAGAATTTCGCGATCAGCACGTCCTCGTTGGTGCTCGGCCTGGCGACCATGCCGCTGGTCTGCAGGCCACTGGTCGTCGTCGTCACGAGCATCGCCACGCTGCCGCTGGAGTCGGCGGCGAAGCCGTAGCCGTCATCAAACGAGCCGCCGCCGTAGTAGGTGCCCCACTGCCGGGTGCCCGCCGAGTTGAACTTCACCACGAACGCGTCGCGGACACCGCCGAAGGTCGTGCGGTGCGCGCCGGTCGAGGTCGGGAAGTTGTTGCTGAACGTGTGGCCGGCGATGAAGACGTTGAGGCTGGTGTCGCTGACGACGCCGTGGGGAAGGTCCTGCGCGCTGCCGCCGTAGTACGTCGCCCACTGCAACTGGCCGTTTCCGTTGAATTTCACGACGAAGCCATCCTCGCTGCCACCATAGGTGGTCTGATGCGCACCCGTCGTCGTGGGAAAGGCGTTGCCGTTGACGTACCCGGTGACGATCGCGTTGCCGGCGCGATCGACCTCGGTCGGATCGCCGCCAAGCAGCAGCTCGTTGTTCGTGCCGCCGTAGAAGGTCGACCAGCGGCGAATCGGGTCGATGACCAGCGTCTCGGTCGGATCGAATCGGCCCAGGTCGAAGCTGACCACGTCGCCCTCGAGCCGGAACCGGGTCGTGACCGCGCGCTGCGTTCCGTCGACGACCTGCAGCGAGATCGGCGCCGACTCGACGAGCTCGCCAAGCGGCGTCGTCGCGCGGATGCTGCCGTCCTCTCCCAGTCGCACCGAGCTCGCGTCGACGTAGCGCATGCGGATATCGGCGACGCGACCGCCCGGATGCACCAGGAAGTCGACCTTCATCCCCTCGCCCGTCCCCCTCAGCACCATGTCGATGTTCGGGTAGACGTTCTTCAGCGTCACCCGCCTGAACGACGGTACGCCGAGGATGCCGTCGGGACAGTGGGCCAGATAGTAGTTGCGCGCGCCCTCGGCACGCTCCTCCTCGAGAACCTCGACACGCTCGCGCGCTCCGACGAGCTCGAGATCCATCCGCCACTGCTCCGCCAGCGTGAACGGCGCCTCGTGACGGCAGGCGTGATCGTCGTCGCCGGCGTGCTCGTCGGTCCCGTCGGCGCTCGACGCGTGAGCCTCGTCCCGCCGGACGTACCGGTCGAACACGTAGCTGATCGCGTTCGAGCGCACGAAGACCTTCGTGTCGTTTGCGTCGGCGGTGTACAGGATATCGGGACGTCGCTCGCCCCGGGTGTCGACGACCTGGCCGCGGTTCGGAGTGAAGCTCACCCCCTGCGCGCCGATCTGCCGGACTCCCGGATGCGTCGGATCGACCGTTTGCGCCCGCAGCACGCCGTCGCCGGCGGCGACGCAGAGCAGCAGGATCGAGATTGTCAGCAGAGCGTAGCGAAGCATCATCGACACCTGTCTATGGGAGTGATGCGGGAGATGTGTTCAGACGGAGCAGAATCCGGCGGCCGCGCGCCGGTCCCGAATGGCCGTGAGGTGGGGTGAGAGGTCCGGACCGCCCGCGCCATTTCGCACTCGGCCCATCAGCACGTCGTCAATCGCCTGCCGGTCGCTCGACCGGCGCCCATGGCGATCATGCCTCCGGAAGCAATCATGAAGCTCCGGAAGTGTCGTGACACCGGCATGACATTGAAGTTACAGTCTGGAAACTCCGGCAGGAACCCGGGATTTCCCTGGAGGGCGCGCCGACTCGTGTGGAAAATTGACCGCCGCCGCAGTATTCTTCGAATCGCCTTCCGTCAACCGCCTCGAATCTCCGGGAGACCCTATACCTATGCGCCGTTTCTACACTCTTGCACTCCTTCTGGTCCTGCTCGCCGACGTGGCCTCGGCGCAGGTGCCGTGGACCTTCCGCGTTCGTGACTGGAGCACCGGACAGTATAAGGATGTTACCGCTACGCTCCTGTTCGAGGGTCGATTCGCCCGCGTCTGGGTCGACGACGTCGACACCGCCCGCGCGGCAGTCAAGGCCGCACTTCCCAACCTCGTCCGCGCGCTCGATACCGCCATCGCCGGAACGAACATGAACATCGTCCCGCGCGATCCCAACAAGGGCATCCTGCAGAACGACATCGAGGTGTTCGGCGACGTCCCGTCGATCGTGACCGTCGAGGGCAAGACCGACTTCCTGATGACCAACCTCGGCTCGGGCATCCTCGGGTACTTCTCGCCGACCGATCAGCTGGCGAAGACCGTCGACGGCAACTCGAACGAGATGAACCTCCTGTACATCAACTCGCGCCAGGGCGTCAGCAACCTCACGCAGCTGCTCTCGACGATCGCCCACGAGTTCCAGCACCTGATCCACCACAGCCGATACCCGCGCGCGGGCTCGAACGACCGGAGCCACTCGTTCTTCAACGAAGGCCTCTCCGAGAACGCGAACCTCGTCAACGGCTACTTCGACCGGATCAACACGGGATATCTCGCCAACACGAACATCGACCTGTTCACGATGCGCTCGGATCCGCCGTCGGCGCAGGATCTCGACTACCAGCGCGCGATGACGTTCGTGCACTACCTGCGCGAGCAGTTCGGCGAGCGCTTCCTCTACGAGTTCACGGGGATGCGCGAGGAGGGAATGACGCGGATCACGAAGACGCTCGAGACGATCGGGATCACGGGAGTGACCGGCGTCGACGTCCTGGAGAACTTTGCCGTGGCGAACCTGCTGCAGATCAGCACCAATCCCGCCCACGGCTACCGGCATCGGCTCGGTACGCTCAACACGAGCGCGACCAATCCGCCGCGCGCGACCGTGCACGAGAACTACACCGGCACGAGCTTTCCCGCGACGCAGAACATCGTGCTGCAGGCTCACGGCATCTACTACATCCGCTACAACACGCCGGGCCCGATGCAGGTGCGCCTGGGCGGCTCCGGCGACGGGCGCGCGATCATGATCGGCGTGCGCAACGGACAGACCGAGGTCGTCGAGCTCCAGGGCGAGACCGACTACACGCTGCCGTTGTGGGCCGGCGGTCCGTTCGAGCGTGTGACGATCGCGATCGTCAATGCTGGCAGCGGTGTGCGCGACGTGACCTGGTCGGCGCAGGCGCTCACCTCCGGCGTCGAGACCGACGCCGCGATCGCGTTCGGCATCGTGGGCGCCTCGATCGACGCGGGCGCATCGGTGGCCTCCGTGCGCTCGACGCTCGCCAGCGCCGACGCCGCGCGTCTCGAGCTCTACAACCTGCGTGGCGAGCGCGTCCGCACCCACGAGCTCGAGCCGGTCGCGGGCGCTCAGACCGTCTATCTCGACGTGGCGGAGCTGCCGGCCGGCGGCTACGTCGCGCGACTGGTGCAGGGCGGCCGCAGCGTCACCAGCGGACTTCTGCTGGCGCGATAGTGGCCCCGGGCCGGCGGCACGTGCGGCCGGAATGCACCTCAAGCGAGGGCAGGGTCGGAGTCCGACCGTGGTTCGTCCACCGCTCCTCTCGTGCCGCCGGCGCGAGAGGAGCGGCACTTTGTCCCTGTCCCCGATCGTCAGACCAGAAACCTTCAACCTCTGTCTCGTTCCATACCGGAGCTTCGAATGTCGTTCGTATCGTACAGGAATACACTGCTGGCGGGAGTGGTCGCGGTGATTGCGACGACCGGCGCCAGCGCGCAGGGGCGGCACGCCGATCATCCAGGACACGCGGCCTGCGGGATGGCCGCGATGGCATCGTATGACCGCGACGCGCTGCTGGAGAACACCCGCGCGGCCAACCCGACGCTTTTCGATCGCATCACCGGCAAGCGTGCCGCCGCCGGAGCGCTCGCCGCGTCGGATCTCGAGCTGACGTTCCTCGTCCGCAACCGCGTGACCAACCAGCTCGAGGAGATCAACGGCGTCCTCGTCTACGACGGCATCTTTGCCCGCGTCTGGGTCGATGTCCGCGACACGACGAAGGCCTCGCTGAAGCCGACGTCGACGCAGATGCGGACGCTCTTCCGGGCGCTGGACACGGCCGTCGTGCAGACGAACGTCACTCCGCGCGATCGCAACCAGGGCATCCTCAAGAACGACATCGACGTGTTCGGAGACATCCCGCGGACGTACAACGTCGAGAACAAGACCGACTTCCTGCTGCTCGACATCAAGGATGCAGTCGCCGGACAGAACGTGCTCGGCTACTTCTCGCCGACCGACCAGCTCGCCAAGACGACCGCGGGCGAGTCGAACGAGATGAACCTCCTGTACATCGACTCGAAGGAGGGCTTCCAGCAGATGCAGACGCTGCTCGCGATCATCGCGCACGAGTTCCAGCATCTGATCCACTACGGCCGGCATCCGCGCACCGGCGGCGACGACAT
>DATLHO010000241.1:0-4919 GCA_035539855.1 Kapaibacterium sp. (SeqCode)
AGTGAATCAGCAGTTGACGAATGTGGAGGTCCAGTGTTAGCAACGATCCCGGCCGACGTCCAGAAGGAGATACTCGTACGGCTCGAGGCAATCGAGGCCGCAGGCAACGTCCGCATTCTCTTCGCGGTCGAATCAGGCAGCCGGGCATGGGGGTTCCCCTCGCGCAACAGCGACTACGACGTGCGCTTCATCTACGTGCGCACGCCGGACTGGTACCTGTCGATCGACATGGAGCTGCGTCGAGACGTAATCGAGCGGCCGATCACCGACGACATCGACCTCGCCGGATGGGATATCCGCAAGGCCCTCCGGCTCTTCGCGAAATCGAATCCGCCGATGCTCGAGTGGCTTTCGTCGCCGATCGTCTATCGGGAGGATCCCTGTTTCTTCCCGAGGATTCTCGAGCTCCTGCCGTTGTACTTCTCGTCGGTCGCGAGCATGCATCACTATCGGAACATGGCTCGCCGCACGCGGCGGAGTCACCTCGCCGGTGATCTCGTCAGCGTCAAGAAGTACTTCTATGTGCTTCGTCCGCTGCTTGCCGTTCGCTGGCTCGAGCAGGAGCGGGGACCCGTCCCTATGGCGTTCGCGGAGCTGCTGCCAACGATCGACCACGACCCGCAGTTGCAGGCCGACATCGAGACGCTCCGGCAGAGGAAGATGTCCGGCGAGGAGCTCGACCGTAAGCCTGCGATCCCCTCGATCGACGCGTTCATCGAGCAGGAGCTTGCGCGGCTCGAAGAGGTGCTCGTGCCTCGACGCGCGCAACCTGTGCCACTCGATGATCTGCATGTGTTCTTCAGGTCAGTTCTTGAGCATGCCTGGCGCTGAACCCAGGGGAAGAAATCCCGGAATGTTCCTATGACCAACCTGCTGCATGCGAGCCTGGCAACGGTCCTGATACTCCTCGCCTCCTGCGCATCGCAACGCGATGCCGCCGGCCCCAAGCGCGCGCGCGTGCCGGAGGATTACCAGGCGCGGTCGCTTGCCGAGCTCTCCGCGCTCGACGCCGGCGAGACGAGCCTGGGGAACAAGGAGGAGACGATGCGCGTCGACGGCGACGTCCGTCCGACGAGCGCCGTCGCCTCGTGCGACGGCGTGACGCGCCCGATCCCGTCGATCAAGGCGGAGGTGCTGCGTCAGTGGGCGCGACTGTACGCTGGCTCGATGGAGCATTACACCGTGCCATACGCAACCGAGATGCGCTTCACCGACGACGGACGCGAGCACTGGGTCGCCGTCCGCACGTCGGATCTTCCGGCGTTGCAGAGCGAGTGCGCGGCGGCTCGAGCGATCGAGCTTCGGGTCATCCGACTCGGCGCCGCCATCGTCGACGATCGGTGGGAGCCGCTTCTGCTGCTCGAGAGCACCGCAGTGGTGCGCTGAGAGCAGACGGTTCATTCAACTCACGCAAACGACGACACCATCATGGAGATCGCACCACTCATCGATGAGCTGCGCGCCAACGAGGCCGTGTTCGCCTCGCTGCTGCGAAGCGTTCCGGAGGATCAACGCACGTGGCGTCCCGCACCCGACAAGTGGTCGATGCTCGAGGTCGTCTGTCACCTCTACGATGAGGAGCGCGACGACTTCCGGGCGCGCCTGCGGTCGGTGCTCGATGATCCGACGCAGCCGCTGCCTCCGACGAATCCCGAGGCGTGGGTGAGCGATCGCCATTATGCCGATCAGGAGTACGACACGATGCTCGACGCCTTCCTCACCGAGCGCGAGGCGTCGGTGCGGTGGCTCGAGGGACTGGTCGACCCGCGGTGGGAGAACGCCTACCAGCATCCACGCGTCGGGCCGCTGACCGCGCGGATGTTCCTGACGACATGGGTCGCGCACGACTACCTTCACGTTCGCCAGATCATCCGGATGAAGTACCAGCACCTCGAGGCGACATCCGGGGTGAGCCTCGAGTACGCCGGAGGCTGGTGAGTGTATTCGTGCGATGGCACGACATGTCGAATTCGCGTCCCCTCGATCGACGGAGGAGTGAAGCAATCATCCGAACCAGAGGAACACACCCATGAAGATTACGATCGAAACACTCGTCGACTCGACCATCGGCACGGTCTGGAGCGCCTGGAACGATCCAGCCGAGATCAAGCAGTGGAACACCGCGCAAGACGACTGGCACACGACAGAGGCCGCCGTCGATCTTCGTGAAGGCGGAACATTCCGTTCGCGGATGGAGGCCAAGGACGGCAGCATCGGCTTCGACTTCGAGGGGAAGTACACGCGCGTCGTGCCGAACAGGGCGATCGAATACAGCATGGCCGACGGCCGCGAAGTGCAGGTGGAATTCGTCGAGGACGCCGACGGCGTGCGCGTCCGGGAGACGTTCGATGCCGAGACTCAGAATCCACCCGAACTGCAGCGCCAGGGCTGGCAGGCGATTCTCGACAACTTCGGTCGCCACGTCGAAGCGAAATCCCGCGTGGATTGATCTGCGTCAGTTCCTGACGGCGCTGGTCCGGCTACGTTGACCTGTCAGAACACGATCCGCCACCCCGGCCGATCGGCACAGGTCATTCCGGGCAATGCGCCCGCTCGGCGTCGGGGCGGTCCCTATCCTCAACGGAGGACTGCCATGAACACCGCCTCGCTACCCACGAGACACTCACCGTATCTCCAAGAGCCTTCGCGTCGGCACGCCATCGGGCGTGCCGACGCGACGACGCGCCTGCTGCTGCTCGCCGGCGCGCTCTCGTCGCTGGCCTACGCGCTGGCCGATCTCATCTCCGGACTGTCGTACCAGGGTTACAGCTTCGCCGTGCACACGGTCAGCGAGCTCTCCGCTGTCGGTGCGCCCTCGCGCGCCCTGGCGATTCCACTGTTCCTCGTCTTCTCCGTGCTCGTGACCGCCTTCGGCTTCGGCGTCTGGAGAACCGCCGGCGAGCGCCGCGCCCTGCGGATCGCGGGAGCGCTTGTAGTCGTCTACGGAATCTCCTGCATGACCGCGGGACTCACCCCGATGCACACGCGCGAAGTGATCGCCGCGGGTGGCGCGACGGTCACCGACACGCTGCACATCGCGGCGACCATCGTCGAGGTCGTCCTGATCATTCTCATCATCGCCTTCTCAGCCAGCGCGTTCGGGTGGGGCTTCCGCGTGTACTCCTTCGCCACGGTCGCGACGATGATCGTCTTCGGGCTGATGACCTCCGCCGATGCGTCGCGTCTGGAGGCGAACCTGCCGACGCCGTATGCCGGCCTCTACGAGCGTGTGAACATCTACGCGTTCCTGTTGTGGTTCGTGGTGCTCGCGATCGCTTTGCGCCGACGCGTTCGCGCCGACGAGTCGTCGTGGCACGGAGCGAACGATCCTCTCAACCGCATCTCCGAGGTGTCGAGATGAATGCCGTCGAGACTCTCATCGACGCGACCGTCGAGACCCGGCACGGCCGCGTGCGCGGCGCCGTCGTTGACGGTGTCTGCGCGTTCAAGGGCATCCCGTACGCGGCGCCTCCGTTCGGCGCCAATCGCTTCCGGCCTCCGCAGCCGCCCGAGCCATGGGGCGGGACGCGCGACGCTCTCGAGTTCGGACCGAAGGTGCCTCAGGTCCCGTTCCCTCCGCCGTGGGACGTGCTCCTGAAGGACGAAGTCGACATCGGCGAGGACTGCCTGACTCTCAACGTGTGGTCGCGCGATCTGGCGACGGCCGATCAGCCGGTGATCGTCTGGATTCCTGGAGGCATGTTCGAGTCGGGCACCGCAGCAATGAGGGCCTATGATGGAAGTCGCTTCGCGCGCGACGGCGTCGTGTGCGTGACGATCAACTACCGCGTCGGCGCCGAGGGGTTTCTCCACCTCGCCGGCGAGACGGCCAACGTCGGCCTGCTCGACCAGCTCGCGGCGCTCGAGTGGGTGCGTGAGAACATCGCCGGCTTCGGCGGTGATGCCGGCAACGTCACCGTCGTCGGCGAGTCGGCCGGGGCGATGAGCATCGGCACGATGATGGCGATGCCGCGAGCGGCGGGACTCTTCCGCCGGGCGATCGTCGAGAGCGGCGGCGCGCACATGGTCGCGTCGCTCCAGACTGCGGCGATCGTCGCACGAAGCCTCGCGGCGCGTCTCGGCATCGAGCCCACGCGCGAGGCGTTCGCGGCGGTTCCCGTCGAGCGGATGCTCATCGCGGAAGCCGAGCTCAAGGCCGAGCTCACGACCAACCCAGATCCGACGCGCTGGGGAATGGAGCTGCTGCTGACGATGCTGCCGTGGCAGCCGGTGGTCGACGGCGAGGTGATACCGGCGCGGCCGATCGATCGAATCACGGAGGGTGTTGGCGCGACCATCGATCTGATGGTCGGATCCAACCTCGACGAATCGAACTTCTTCCTGGTGCCGGGCGGCATGATCGACCAGATCGCGGAGCCGCAACTGGCGATGATGGCTGCGGCCTACGGCCTCGAGCCGGAGCCTGCACTCTCCGCCTATCGCGCGCTGCGACCGGGGGCCGGTGTCGGCGAGCTCTTCTCGACGATCCAGACCGACTGGCTCTTTCGGATACCTGCTCTGCGGATGGCCGAGGCGCACGCGAAGCATCGTGCCGCCTCGACCTACATGTATGAGTTCGCGTGGCGCTCGAAGCAGTACGGCGGTCGCCTCGGCGCGTGCCACGGCCTCGAGATCCCGTTCGCCTTCGACACGCTTCCGGAGTCCGATCCGCACGGCGAGCCCGACCCGCTGCTCGGCGCCGACGTGCCGCGGGCGCTTGCCAGAACGATGCACGCGGCCTGGGTATCGTTCGCGAGCTACGGCTTCTGCGACTGGCCACCGTTCGATCTGGCGACGAGAGCGACGATGCGCTTCGACACGATCTCGAGCGTCGTGAACGACCCGCTCGCAGCACAGCGCGCGGTGTGGGTGGGAGTGCGCTAGCGATAGCCGACGCGTTGCGATGAGTCCGACGCGGA
>DATLHO010000242.1:0-22322 GCA_035539855.1 Kapaibacterium sp. (SeqCode)
AAATCTCCGATTCCATCGAGGCCGATGTCGCCGGGATCGAGGATTGAGTAGGATGGACTGCCCCAGCTCGAATTGTAATGGCGCGGTGTCCACACCTCCGTCCACGGCCTGCCCCACCAGAGGCTATCGCCGGGCTTGGGCGGATCGTTGCCGCTGCCGTACTGGTCGAGAAGTCGCTGCCCGCGCCGCCCGACGTAGACGAGCCATCGCCAGCTCGAGCCGTTCGGCGTATCGCCGGTGCTGACGATGAGCTCGGGCACGCGATCACCAGTGACGTCGATGAGTTGTCCCTGCTTGCCGTCATGGCCGTCGACGCGCGCGAAGTCGATTCTCTCTGGAATCGTGTCCGGAAGCGCTCCTCGTCTGCCATAGGCGACCGACATCCAGCCACGCGAGCCAATAGCCTCGGGATCGACGTACATCGCAATGTCGAGTAGGCCGTCGCCGTCGTGGTCGAGCACCGACACACGGCGCGTGTACGGCGCTTGCCAGAAGCTCCAGTCGGCCACGCCTGGAGCACCATTACGGCCCCATCGATGGCCTCGTCGCCCACGAAAGACAGACAGGCGAGGTGCACCCTGGACAACGCGATCGATTGCCCTGAAGGCATAGGCAGCGACGACGAGGTCCTGAGCACCATCCTGGTCGAGATCACAAACCGTCGGCACGCGTGCCGATAGCTCGAGGTCCGTCACTTCCATGATGATGATGCGTTCGGTCGGACCGGTCAAATGGGTGGTGTCGTCAACGGAGAACCGGCCATCGCCGTTGTTCCAGAAAACGACAATGGAGCTGGCAAGCGCGCCAAGGGTGAACGGATCGCCGAGTATTCGCTGCGAAATCGCGATATCGCGATGCCCGTCGCCATCGTAATCGCCAGAGCCGATGAAGCTGCAGTCGGCGTCGATCTCGCTCGGGCCGAGGCGGATGCCGGCGCTCGCCGGTGGCAGGCCGCCACGCATGCCGTGATAGATCAATAGCTCGATGATTGCGTAGCCGCTGAAGCTCGTATCACATCGGCGGTGCGTCACGATCCAGTCGTTAAGTGAGTCACCATCAACATCGCCGATCGAATAGATCTGACGGCCGAACGATTCATTCATCGCCGTGACACACTTCAGCGAACCGTCAAGCCGCCCGAGCTCCAGCAGAGCAATGGCTCCGGGCGCGCGGGGGTCGACCTGCCCCGCCGCGGGCAGCGTGGTACCGATGAGCAGCACGAGCGCAACGATGCGACCGAGCACGCCGCGGCACCCGCGACAGAGCGCGGCATCGCATATCGATCGACGAATCGTCATCATCGACACCTCCGATGTAAGGGCGCGCATCGGCCTTCCGAAGCGCAGGGGCGCACGATTGCGTAGTCAGTCTGGGGGGGTGGGACTTGGGTGTCTGGGAAACACTCCCGAACATGGACGGAACATACGTCCGCCCGGCGCTACGAAGTATGACGACCGTCAGGAAGCCATGCGACCTCGGACGGGCCGCGCGTTCCGCGGAGTCTCCGAGTTTCTCTTCGGGCCTCATGCGACGTGAAGAAGCGGGATGCTCACGGTCCGACTCCGTCTGCCAGGTTGATCAGGTATGATCCGGCCGACGTGCCATGAGCCGATCACCGTCGTGCCGCGACAGGTGGAAGAGGTGAAAGCCACGCGTCGTACCCCGGGAGATCTGCCGTCGTGCTCGAAGGAGCACCCACGCGCCGAGAGGCGATGGATGTGGCGGCAGAAGTCAGCTGCGACCGCGATTGAAGGTCGCCGAGGAGTCGGTCAGACGCATGAAGGCGAAGCTCCGCGCCCTGTTTCGGCAGGGGCGCGGTCGATCGCTGTCGGTGACGATCGCCACGGTCGGGAGGTATCTCCGGGGCTGGGTGGCGTACTTCGGCAGGGCGGAGGTCAGAGGAGTTTTCGAGGATCCGGATCAATGGCTGCGGCGAAAGCTGCAGCGCAACGAACCGCCGTATGCCGAACGGCACGTACGGTGGTGTGGGATCCGGGGAGAGTAATCCCCCTGGCTACCCGATCCAGCATATCGCGCGCCTGCTCCGCACGCCGCCGCGTCAGTCTCCCCGCGGCAACACGACGGTAAAGGTACTTCCGACGCCGACCTCGCTCTCGACGATCATCGCGCCGCCGTGGTTCTCGACGATCGAGTGCGCGATCGCAAGTCCCAGCCCCTGGCCGCTGCCGACCGGCTTGGTCGTGAAGAAAGGCTCGAAGATATGCGACAGGTGCTCCGACGAGATTCCCGAGCCCGTGTCGGCGATCGTCACGCGCACGCCGGCGTCGTCGCTCGAGGTCGTGATCGAGATCGTGCCGCCCGGACCGCACGCATCGACGGCGTTGGTCAAAAGGTTCATGAACACCTGGTTGATCTGTCCGGGGTAGCACTCGACGCCGGGCAGCGGCGCGAGGTCGCGCACGACCGTGATCGCGTCGAGTCGCGAGCCGAGGAGCGTGAGCGTCGACTCGATCCCTTCGAGCAGATCGACCTCTTTGAGCTCGTCCTCGTCGAGACGCGAGAACGTGCGAAGTCCGCGGACGATCTCGGAGGTGCGGATCGCTCCCTCGGCGATGCCGTCGAGCAGTCCCTCGACCTCCGCGGCGAGCTCGTCGCGGTCGCTGGCGGCGAGCGCGGCGAGCATCCTGGCGCGGGCCTCGGGCTCGAGCGAATCGATCGCTGCGTGGTAGATCTGTCGGATCTCGAGCAGGTCGCGACGCAGCGGTGAGATGCTCGTGCGCAGGAAGTTGACGGGGTTGTTGATCTCGTGGGCGATGCCCGCGGTGAGCTGTCCGAGCGAGGACATCTTTTCGGCGTGCACGAGCTGTGCCTGTGCGGCCTTGAGGCGATCGAGCGCCGATGCGAGCTCGACGCTGCGCAGCCGCTCGATCTCGGCCTCCTTCTGCGCGATCTCGATCTTGCGAGCGGACTCGATCACGTCGAGTCGCTGGCGGGCCTCCTCGGTGGTCATCTCCTCCTTGACCCGATACTGTTCGCGGAGGTGCGTCATCGCGCTCTGGTAATCACCGAGACTCTCGACGACGCCGACGAGCGCGGCGTGGACGTCGACGAGCACGGCGCGCGCGCCGGCCGCCGAGGCGTGCTCGAGCGAGCGCTCGAAGGTCTCGCGCGCCTCGTCGAGGCGACCGCTGGAGACCAGGCAGGTGCCGATGCCGCGCAGCGACTCCGCGATGCCGGCACGATCGCCGAGCGCCTCGCGGATCTCGAGGCCGTCGCGAAACCGCGCGAGGGCCTCGTCGATGTTGCCGAGCGCCAGGTCGACGGTGGCAAGGCTGTCGAGGGCGCCGGCGATGCCGGGCCGGTCCTCGATCCGCCGGCAGATCTCGAGACTCTGCTCGAAGTGCTCGAGCGCCCCGGCGTGATCGCCGAGCGTGTCGAGCGCCTTGCCGATGCTCTCGAGCGAGGTCGCCTCGCCGGATCGGTCGCCGAGCTCGCGCTCGAGCGCGAGGCTGCGCCGGTAGTACTCCAGAGCGCTCGCGTGGTCGCCGAGATAGCCGTGGATGTAGCCGATGTTGTGGAGGGTCGCGGCGATGCCGGTCTTGTAGCCGAGCTCTTCGTCGATCGCGAGGCTGCGCTGGTGATGCTCGAGCGCGCCGACGTGGTCGCCGACGAGACATAGCGCGATGCCGAGTCCGCTGAGCGAGCGCGCGATGCCCATGCGCTCGGCGTTCCCCTCGTGGATCTCGAGCGCCCGACGGTAGTGTTCGATGGCCGCCATCGGATCGCCGAGCGCGAAGTATGCGGTGCCCATGTTGTTGAGCGTCGCTGCCGTGCGTCCGACCTCGCCGATCGCCTCGCGCACGCCGAGGCTCCGTCGATAGTACTCGAGCGCCGTGGGGAACTCACCGAGGCGGTGGTGGATGCCGGCGATGCCGTTGAGAGCGGCGGCGACGGTCGGCAGATCGCCGACCGATTCGGCGAGCGCGAGGCCGGCGACGAGGGGATCGAGCGCGTGGGCGAACTCGCCGGCGAAGAAGCGACCGTTGCTGATGACCAGCAGCACGCGCGCCATCCAGCGTGGCTCGTCGGCGAGAACGTCGCCGGCATCGCCGAGCGCGGCGTCGGCCTCGTCGAGGCGGACGCGCTTCAACGCGATCCGCGCGCGAACGACGCCGAAGATCGCGCGCGTGCGGCGATCGATCGGTTCGGCGGCGCCGAGCTCACGCTCGGCGGCATCGGCGTCGATCGGCGCGATTTCCCAGACGCGCTCGAGCAGTGCCTCGAGAGCGCCGCGGGACTCGTCCGTCGGCGCAGGCGTCGGTGAAACGTCCGCGGGCGGCATGGCGGGATGCGTCATTCGAGAGGTCGCCGTGCGCGAGGGAGACGCCGTGCGTGCTGTGCGTGAGTTCGGGGAGGAAGGGGATCAGTTCCCCTGGTTGAGGTTGAGCATGGGGGTGAGCTTCTGATCGAACGGCGTGATCACGAACGTCGCGTTGTTCGACTTGACGAGCTCGCGAAGCGTCGAGATGTAGTTGTACTGAAGGTACTGGTTCGTCAGCGAACCTGCGATGATCGTCTGCGCGTCGGAGATGCCGGCCGCCTCGACGCGCTTGCGCTCGGCCTCCTGCTTCTCGCGCTGCAGCACGTACTGCATCTTCTGCGCCTCCTGCTCGGCGGCGATCTTCTCGTCGATTGCGGCGCGCACTTTGTCCGGCAGCACGACGTCGCGCAGCAGGACGTTCTCGAGGGCGATGCCTCGGGTGTTGAATGCGCGCGTGAGCTTCTCCTTGACGGTGTTGACGAACTCCCCGCGACGCACCGAGTACAGGTCGGTCGCCTGGAACCCGACGGCGGCATCGCGCAGCGCGGCGCGCGTCTCCGGTCGAACCACGCGCTCGACGTAGTCGTTGGCGAGCGACTTGTAGACCTGCGGCGCGGTCGATGCCGTCAGGTGATACTGCACCGTCACCTCGAGCTTGAGCGTCAGCCCGTCGCCGCTCAGGACGCTGATCGCGTCGTCGCCCTGCACCTGCCCTTCGTTGATCTTGCCGGACATCGTGTAGGCCTGCGTGCGGCCATCCATCATGACGACCTCGGTCAGCGGGTTGATCACGTGGAAGCCGTTCTCGAGCACATCGGATTCGACGCGTCCGAAGAAGACCTTCACGCCGAGCTGTCCGGCGTCGACGGTGACGAACGAGCCGAGCGCGACGACGACGAACGCCAGCGCGATCGCGACGAGTCCGACGGGACGGCGCAGCGTCGCGGCGGCTCCGAGTCCGGGCACGGCGGCCCGACTGCTGATGATCAGGCCGAGGCCGACGAGAAGCAGGATCGCGGCGAGGAGTAGGGTGCCCATATCAGCGATGTAGGTTGGTCGGAACGAAGCGAGAAGGGGACGAGCGCGGCGCGTCCGCAACATAGCGATTCGTTCGTCGCGCTGATCGAGCGCCGGTGCGCTATCGCTGCTGGATGAGCCCGATCGTCGTGCCCGCCGGATCGTTGATCATCGCGATGCGCTCGCCGTTCGGCAGGTCCATGGGCGGGAACAGGAGGACGCCGCCGTTCTTCTCGACCGAGGCGAGCATCGTGTCGAGATCGTCGGTCGCGACGAACACGGTCAGCGTCGCGCGCATGTCGTCCGGCAACTGCGTGATCATCCCGTCGATCCCCTCGCCGGTCGTCACCGTCTGGTACTCGCCGCTGGAGTGCGGCGTCACGGTCCATCCGAACACGCTGGAATAGAACGCCGCCAGCGGCGCGGCGTCGCGGCAGGTGACTTCGAAGAAGACGATCGGGTTGCCCATTGTAGACGTCGGTGTTGCGTTGATGAGATGATTCCACCGCCAAGATACGTCCCGCGTTCGCACGGTTGGCCGTGGCCTTCGGGCCGCGCGGCACCGGCCACCGTGGTCGCGGCCTTCGGGCGACGCAGACGGGCAAAAAAATAACCGCTCCCTGAAGGGAGCGGCTACTGGCTTCGGGTATGTTATCCCGCTGCGCGTGTGGGACTCGAACCCACAGTCATCCGGTGAGATGACTTGCACCCGGCGCGGTTCGCGGGATACCCACGTCGGTGACGACCGAGGGCGCGATGCATTGCCGGCGGATGCATATTGCGCGCATGTCCGACTCCTACGAGCGTGAGATCACGACCGACCTCGACGACGCGACGCCCGACGCCCCCCGTGGGCGCCCGGCGCACGCGCGCATTCTCATCGGCCTCGTCGTGGGCGTCGTCGCAGGCATCGCGACGAACCTGCTGCTGGGCTCCGGGCATCCGGGCGTCGAATGGGTCACGCACAACGTGACCGAGCCGGTGGGAGCGCTCTTCCTTCGGCTGATGCTGATGATCGTCGTGCCGCTGGTGTTCTCGTCGCTGGTGGTCGGTGTCGCGTCGGTGGGCGACATCCGCACGCTCGGCCGCGTTGCGCTGCGGTCGTTCGCGTACACGCTCGTGCTCTCGGCGATCTCGGTCGGCATCGGCCTGACCCTTGCCAACACGCTGCGACCCGGCGAGCGCGTCGACGCCGCGACCGCGACGGCCCTGCGCGCGCGCTTCGGCGACGATGCGAACAGGCGTGTCGAAACGCAGCGCGCTGCCGTCGCCGACGAGGCTCCGCTGATGAGCGTCGTGCGCACGATCATCCCCGCCAACCCGATCGCGTCGGTCGCCGGCGAGACGCCGAACATGCTGCACCTCATGTTCTTCGGACTCGCCGTCGGCGTCGCCCTGACGCTGGTGCGCAATCCCGCGGTCGAAGCGCTGCGCCGCGGTATCGAAGGGCTCTACGACGTCAGCGCGAAGATCGTCGACATGGTGATGAAGGTCGCGCCGTACGCGGTCGCGGCGCTGCTGTTCACGAACACCGCGCGCTTCGGCATCGACCTGCTCGGCATGCTCGCATGGTTCGTCGCGACGGTCCTCATTGGACTGTCGCTACAGATGTTCGGCGTGTACTCGCTGTCGGTCTGGCTGCTGTCGCGCATCAGGCCGCTCGACTTCTTCCGCAGCATCCGCACGGTGATCCTCACGGCATTCTCGACGTCGTCGTCGAACGCCACGCTTCCGACCGCCATCCGCGTCAGCGAGGAGAACCTCGGCGCGCCGCCGGAGATCAACAGCTTCGTGCTCACCGTCGGCGCGACGGCCAACCAGAACGGGACCGCGCTCTACGAGGGCGTCACGGTCCTGTTCCTCGCACAGCTCGCGGGCGTCGAGCTCACGCTGGCCCAGCAGGTGATGGTCGTCTACCTGGCGATCATCGGCGGCATCGGCACCGCGGGCGTTCCCTCCGGATCGATTCCCTTCATCATCGCCGTGCTGGCGACGATCGGCGTCGACCCGACGCTCATCGCCATCATCCTCGGTGTCGATCGGATCCTCGACATGTGCCGCACGACCCTCAACGTGACCGGCGACATCACCGCGGTGACCTACGTCGCGCGCGCCGAGGGATTCACGCTGAAGCCCGTGGCGGCTCAGCGGTAGTATCCCACCGTCATTCTCGTGAGCTCCATCAGATACCCGGTCGAACGCGTGTTCTTCGCGGTGACGTGAAACGTGAGGCGCTTCATCCCGGCGGCGAGCTGCACGACCGTGAACGTCCTGGTCACGTTGCGCTCGAGCGCGCCCGCGTAGAAATCACCGACCTCGCTCGAGCCCGCGAGCGCGAGGATGCCGTTGCCCGGACCGGCGCGTCCGACCCACGTCACCGTGTGCACGCCCGGCGGCAGCCACGTGTCGACGTGGAACGTGTCCCTGCCGGCGGATCCGGGCTGGTACCAGGCGCCGCCGTCGAGCTGCAGTGAGTCGACGATGGTCACCACCGCTGCGCCGGCGGTGGTCGTTGCCGCGACGCGCGGCACCATCGGCGAGTCGTGCGGGATGATCCGCAGCTTCTTGCCGTGTCCACGGCCCATGAACGTCGAATCGCGAGCCATCCATGAGCGGTCGACGCTGAGGTTCAGCGTGCCTGCCCAGCGGCTGCCCGGATCGTCGACGACTGCCGCGTGCTCGTACCAGCGAGGTCCGAAGTAGCTCGTGTCGTAGAGTTCGTAGCCGTGCGAGAGCACGATGAGCTTGCAGTCGTCGGCAAGTCGGAGCGGATCGGTGTTGCGCGGTCCGTAGAAATGCACGGGACACCACTGCACGGCGCTTCGATCGATGAGCGAGCTGTGCGAGGTCACCCGCAGGCGCCAGGCGGCGCCGCAGTAGTTGATGAACGCGTTGCGCACGTGCAGGTGCTCGTTGACCTCGACGCCGAAGGCGAAGCCCTTGATGCTGACGCGGTCGATCGTCATCTGTCCGCCGTTGTAGATGCGCGGTGTGCGCAGCGCGTAGCGGCCGTTCGGTCGCGGGTCGGCGATGCGATCGCTCGAGGCGTCGACGTCGATGATCCACGACCGTCCGCCGATCGAGAGCGCCTGCGACAGATCGCACGCAGTGATCGGCGCGCCGTTGGGCACGCGGAAGATCACGCCGTTGTTGACGACGATGACGTTCGAGAGCCACGTGCCGGCGTATCCGTCGACCGCCCGGGAGACGCCCAGCAGCGCCGTGCCGCCGGTGTCGCGCGTCGTGATGACGACTTCGCGTGAGGGCACCGACTCGTTGCCGGAGGAGACGACCGAGTAGCCGAACGTCCCGTCGATGCCGCCCTCCGGCTCGAAGACGAGCGTCACGAACGGACGCTCGGAGATCGTCCCGACGGCGGGAATGAGAATGCGGCTGTTGGCTCCCTCGGTCGCGCCCCCGTTCGGCGACGTCGTCTCCTTGAGCGGCTCGCCGCTGACGTCGACGACGCGCCGGGGCACGAGCACCCTGATCGATCGCGGCACGGCCAGCGGCGATCCCTGGTCGTCGAGAACGATGCGGTCGATGATCCACTGCAGCGCGCGTCCGTCGGTGAAGCCGGGATTGGCGGCGATGACGTCGTCGATGCGATAGGTGTGCGGCTCGTACGCGGCGCCGCCGGCGAGCCGATCGGCGACGTGGGCGCGCATGGCGTAGGGAGCCGCCGTCAGCGGAGTGCGCGGCGAGAGCTCCGCTCCCGTGTCGACGGTGACGCCGAGGTAATACGCGCGATCGAAGCCCAGCGTCGCGGGAACGCCGCCGACCGCGCCGATGATCGCGTTGAACGTTCCGCGCACGACGGCGACCTGTTGCGTCTCGACATGCAGCGGCGCGCCGCCGGTCACCACGTCGTAGAGTGCCAGGCGCAGCGAGTGCGTGCCGTCGGCAACCAGCTCGCCAGTGCTCTGCGCGAGCGTGCCTTGGAAGGAGATCGTGCGCGGAGCCTGCCCGAGCGCGAGCGCGGGTGTCAGGAGCAGCAGCAGGCCGGCAAAGAGGCGAGCGGTCATGGAGGGCTCTATCGTGCAGTGTCCAGTGATCGACGAGGGGGCTCCGGAAGATACCGCGCGGCGGCCACAGCGCCATTCGCATCCACGCGGCCGAACGTCGCGGCTTCGGCCGAGCGTTGCGCGGGGAGCGGTCGAATTTGAACACCATCATCACGCGAATACCATGTTGAGAATATTCCCGGAATTAATCTCCGCGATGCGTGTCCTTTCTCGGTGCGAACGCTTGACTTCCTCCGATGCGTTCCGCTATCTTCGCGCAGTGTCAACCACGTCACTGAGTCGCTCGCATATTGCGATGCTCCCCTGCACGTAGGTCCTCACACACCGACTCGAGAATTCAACCCCCGTTTGATTCTCGATGAACGAGGCGCAGGTAGGTCCCCCCACGCGTTCGATCCAACGTTCCTCCAGTTTTCGGTTTTCTTTACTGACGCTGCATCCCTGCATTTCGCACGGCTTGCATCGTCGCTCCCGTCCGTGAATTTCGCGCGCACCTCCGTTGCCCTCCGGCAAACGCGCATGAAAGCAACGGCCAGGGAGAGGTACGCTCATACCGAAGGATAATGTTCGCGGGCGATGACATTTCCCGCACAGGGAGAGGTACGTCCCGACCGCGCACACGGTTTACCAATTTCCCATTCAGTCACCGAACGCAGAACGCGGCAAGAGGCGCACGCATGCCTTCGACGATCAATTGGACCCTCAACGCGCAGGTTGTCGGCGGTCCGAAAGTCATCACGTCGGATTCGACACCGGTCGAGGCCTACGATTTCATCAACGTCACCATTCCCAGCTCGCCGGATACGGTCGAGGTCGAGGTGCAGCCGTCGGCGGGGCGCGTGACGTTTCTGATGATCACCTCCGACATCTACCACGAGAGCGATCTCAGCTACACCGTCGACGCCGAGACGACGGTGATCCGGATGGATTCTCCGCAGCTCTTCGTCGGCGCCGGCATCATGGCGCTGTTCGGCGGGGGACCGGGCTCGCTGATTTTCACCAACACCACGAACGAGCCCGCGAACATCAGGATCCTGGTGGGACGCGACGCGACGCCGTAGCACTCGTCACTCGAATCAGAGGATACCGTTCCGATGCCCACAACACCTACATATCCGGGAGTCTACATCGAGGAGGTGCCGAGCGGCGTGCGCACGCTCGTCGGAGTCGCCACATCGATCACCGCGTTCGTCGGCCGCGCGCTGCGCGGACCGGTCAATGAGCCCGTTCGCGTGCAGAGCTTCGCGGAGTTCGAGCGCACGTTCGGGGGACTCTGGGTGCTGAGCACGCTGAGTTATTCGGTGCAGCACTACTTCCTCAACGGCGGCACCGACGCGATCATCGTGCGCGTCGCGCACACCGGTGACGCCGATCCGCTCAACGACGCCGCGACCGCCGAGGTCACCAATGCCGGCCTGACGATCCAGGCGATGAGCCCGGGCGCATGGGGATCGTCGCTGCGCGTGCGCTTCGACGACGACACGCGCGATCTGGAGCCGGGCGAGCTCGCGACGGAGCTCTTCAACATCACGGTGAAGGACATGGCGACCGGCGAGATCGAGGTCTTCCGCAACGTCTCGACCGATCCGGATCATCGCCGTTTCGTCACGCGCGTGCTCGATCAGGAATCGCGTCTGGTGGTCGTCGATCCGACCTCGTCGGTGCCGGCGGCACATCCGGCGCCGCACGCGGCGTTCGCCTTCGGCGCCGATCCGTTCGACGACGCGACGGGTGATTTCGACCAGCTCATCGGCGGACTCGACGGCTCCTCGATCGACGACGGCGACGTCGTCGGCAACGAGGCCGCGAAGACCGGCATCTACGCGCTCGAGACGGCCGATCTGTTCAACCTGCTGTGCCTGCCGCCGCTGACCCGCGACGCCGACGTCGATCCCGCGACCCTCGTCGACGCGCTCGCGTACTGCAAGCGTCGTCGCGCGATGCTCGTGGTGGATCCGCCCGCCGGATGGAACGACGTCGCCGACGTGCTCGACCCGGCAACCGGCGTCGACGCGCTCGGGCTGCGCGACGAGAATGCCATTCTCTACTTCCCGCGCGTCCGCATGGCCGACCCGCTCAAGGAGAACAAGCTCGACACGTTCGCGCCCTCCGGCGCGGTCGCCGGCGTGATCGCGCGCACCGACGGAAGCCGCGGCGTCTGGAAGGCGCCGGCCGGACAGGACGCGGTCATTCTCGGCGCGCGCGAGCTGAGCGTCAAGCTCACCGACGGAGAGAACGGACAGCTCAACCCGATGGGCGTCAACTGCCTCCGGACGTTCCCGGTGACCGGCAACGTCGTCTGGGGCGCGCGCACGCTCGAGGGCGCCGACCGTCTCGCGTCGGAGTGGAAGTACGTGCCGGTGCGCCGCCTGGCGCTGTTCATCGAGGAGTCGCTCTATCGCGGAACGCAGTGGGTGGTCTTCGAGCCGAACGACGAGCCGCTGTGGGCACAGATCCGGCTGAACGTCGGCGCGTTCATGCACAACCTCTTCCGGCAGGGAGCCTTCCAGGGCACGACGCCGCGCGAGGCCTACCTCGTCAAGTGCGATCGCGAAACGACGACGCAGAACGACATCGACCGGGGCATCGTCAACGTGCTCGTCGGTTTCGCGCCGCTGAAGCCCGCAGAGTTCGTCATCATCCGGATCCAGCAGCTCGCTGGACAAATCGCCGCATAGGAGGGAACCAGCAGATGGCACAGTTCACGGTCAACGCCGGTCGCTTCGACCCCTACAAGAACTTCAAGTTCAGGGTCAAGTGGGACGGACGATACGTCGCCGGCGTCAGCAAGGTCGGCGCCCTCAAGCGCACGACCGAAGTCGTGGAGCACCGCGAGGGAGGCGATCCGAGCACGAGCCGGAAGTCTCCCGGACGGAGCAAGTTCGAAGCGGTCACCCTGGAGCGCGGCGTCACGCACGACACCGAGTTCGAGAAGTGGGCGAACAAGATCTGGAACTTCGGCTCCGGACTCGGCGCCGAGGTCTCGCTGAAGGATTTCCGCAAGGACATCATCATCGAGGTCTACAACGAGGCCGGCCAGCTCGCGATCTCCTACAAACTCTATCGCTGCTGGGTCTCCGAGTTTCAGGCGATGCCCGATCTCGACGCCAACGCCAACGCCATCGCGATCCAGACGATCAAGCTGGAGAACGAGGGATGGGAGCGCGACTACGAGGTGACCGAGCCGAGTGAGCCGACGTTCACCGAGCCGGCCTGATGCACGCGCTGAGCTCCGAAGGGATCGTCGCGCTCTGGGAGATCGCCTCGGCAACGTCACCGCTGGAGCGGCCGTCGAGGATGCTCGCGGCCGCGCTGGGCGAGTCCGTCGACGTGATCGCCCGCCTGCCGCTCGGGCGTCGCGACGCGCTGCTGCTGGAGCTGCGCGAGGCGACGTTCGGCCGGCGCATGAAGGGCTTCGCAGTGTGTGTCGGCTGCGGCGAGCGACTGGAGCTCGAGCTCGACGCGTCGACGCTGCGTGCGGCCGGCGAGCCCGGCGAGCGTACCGGCGGCGATGGATCGCTGCGATGGAGGCTGCGTCCGATCTCGAGCGCCGATGTCGTGGCTGCCGCATCGCTCGACGCGAACGCTGCCGCTGGAGCGCTTCTCGAGCGCGCGGTCGTCGAGCTCGAGCGTGACGGCGAGCCCGTCGCGATCGACGAGCTCGACGACGCGATGCGCGAGACGATCGCGTCGGCACTGGCCGACTGCGATCCGCTGGCGGAGATCCTGCTGGATCTCGAGTGTCCGTCGTGCGCGACCGCGTGGTCGCTGCCGTTCGACGCGGCGACGTATCTGCACGCGGAGCTTGCGACCGCGGCGCGGCGGCTGCTGGCCGACGTGCACGCGATCGCCGGCGCCTACGGCTGGTCCGAAGCCGAGATCCTCGCGCTCAGTCCCGCGCGACGGGAATGCTACCTGGAGATGATCACCTGATGCACGACTACCTCGCCAGACTGATCGGACGGGCGACGGCGACGACCGAGGTCGTCCGCCCCCTGAGCGTGCCCCGCTTCGCACGCGCGGCGGAGCATGCGCCGGGGGATCCGTTGCCCGCGATCGACGAGAGCGAGGCCGGGCGGGACTCGGAGCGTAGTGACGCGACGCGTCGTGCGCCGTCGCCGCCAACGGAGAGAGAATCGGACTCGATGCGCGTAGTAGCCCACGTTGCATCGACGGACGAAGGGGATGGGCCTCGCGCTCATTCCCCGCGGAGGAGTCCGGAGCGCATCCGCACGATCGACGGCCTCAGGCCCGATGGCCGCTCGAGCGTCGCGGATGCGGCGCCGGAGCCACTCGCGTCGCCGATGCCCGCGGCGTCGGAGGCGCGAGTGGCGCGTTCCTCCGATCCGCCCTCCCGCGCCGATGATGCCGAGCCGGCGGGTGATCCCGCCGAGCGCCGTCGCCACATCGTCGCGACGCGCATCGCCGATCGTGACGACGCTGTTCAGGAGACCGTCGATCGGAGCGCCGCGCACGCTGCCGACGCCGTCGAGACGAGAGGGCCGAGCGCGCCCGCCGATCCGCGCGACGAGCCGAGGCGGTCGTCGACGAGGGGGCCACTTGGTCTCGACGCTGGAGCGGCAGAAGATCAGCGTCGACTGCTCGCGTCGATCGATTCGCGCGTCCGGCGCGCCGAGTCCGCGCGCGAGCCGGAGCCGAGCGAGCCGGTGCGCATCGCCATCGGGAGGATCGACGTGACGATCGCGACGAAGGATCAGTCCGAGCGCCGGAGCGAGCCCACGGGCCCGTCGGCGCCGCTGGTCTCGCTCGACGACTATCTCGCCCGCCAGGGACGGCAGGGGAGGGGTGGTCGATGAGCACCGCACTCGGCATCGCGGCCGTCACGGCAGTCCTCAAGGATCTGCTCGACAACGGACTGATCGACAACAGTCTCACCGGCGCGCTCGGACCGGTGACGGTTTCGGCGCTGCCGCCGGATCGGATCGCGTCGACCGACGTCGAGGACACGAGCCGGCTGAATCTCTTTCTCTATGCGGTCACCCCGAACGTCGGCTGGCGCAACGTCGCGCTGCCGTCGCGCAACGGCTCCGGCGACCGCATCGCCAACCCGCCGCTCGCGGTCGACCTCCACTACATGCTCACCGCCTACGGCGTCAGCGATCTGCACACGGAGATCCTGCTGGGCTATGGGATGCAGCTTCTACACGAGACTCCCGTGCTCACGCGCGACGCGATCCGGCGCTCGCTCACGCCGCCGACGCCGGTAAGCGCCGGTGGCGGTCTGCCGCCGGCGATGGCCGCGCTTGCGACATCGGAGCTCGCCGACCAGGTCGAGCAGATCAAGATCACGCCCGAGCCGATGAACAGCGAGGAGCTCTCGCGCATCTGGTCGGCGCTGCAGGCGCGGTATCGTCCGACGATGGGATACCTCGCGTCGGTCGTGCTCATCGAGGGTCGCCGATCGACGAAGAGCGCGCTGCCGGTGCGCGACCGCCGCATCTACGTCACGCCGTTCCGCCGTCCGTCGATCGAGGCGCTGCTGTCGCAAATCGCGCCGGGCGATCCGATCGTCTCCGGCCGGCCGATCCAGTCGACGCATCGACTGGTGGTGCGCGGGCGCGACCTGATGGGCGATCGCACGCGGGTCGTGATCAACGGCCTGGAGGTCACGCCGGCATCGGAGGAGCTGACCGATACGCAGATCATCGCGGATCTGCCGGCGGGGCTCGTCGCCGGCGTACAGACCGTCCAGGTCGTGCAGAAGCGGATGATGGGCGATCCCGAGACGGAGCATCGCGGCGTCGAGTCGAACGTCGCGGCGTTCGTGCTCGTGCCGTTCATCTCGTTCGTGCTCGACGGCGCGCCGACGTCCTCGGTCGTCAACGGCGTCACCGTCTTCGCCGGCGCGCTGACCATCACCTTCACGCCCGAAGTCGGCCGGCGCCAGCGCGTCGCGGTGCTGCTCAACCAGTTCGACGCACCGGCGACCGCCTTCTCGTACTCGTTCATCGCGGCGCCGCGGGCGGAGACCGATCCGGAGACGACCGCGTCGCTGACGGTTCCGTTCAGCGGCGTGCGCGCCGGAACGTATCTCGTGCGCGTGCAGGTCGACGGCGCGGAGAGTCCGCTGGCCGTCGACACGAGCGAGCCGCCGGGACCCAGCTTCCACCAGTACATCGGACCGACGGTGACGATCGCGTGAGGACGAGCGCAACGATATCGCACGACGAGAACCAGCGCGCGCTCGGCATCGCGCTCGAGTCGCTGCGCCGCCGCCTCGCCGCCGTCGCCGAGCCGGATCAGTCCGCGATCGGTTACGCTGCGCTGGATCCGTCCGCAATCGCTGACGCCGCGCCGGTTCCATCGCTCGACACGCTGTGCTCGCTCTTCGGTCTCGGACGCTTCGAGCGCGAGCTGCTGCTGCTGTGCGCGGGCGTCGAGCTCGACGCGGCGATCGCCGATCTCTGCGCGCGAATCCACCGCGACGCCGCCGCGATGCAGCCGACGTTCAGCCTCGCGCTCGCGGCGCTCGACGAGCCGCACTGGAGCGCGCTGCTTCCGGACGCTCCGCTGCGGCGCTGGCGCCTGATCGAGGTCTCGCCGTCGGCGTCGCTGACGCGCGCGGCGCTGCGCGTCGACGAGCGGATCCTGCATTACCTGGTCGGACTCGACGCGCCCGACGCGCGCCTCGCCGGCATCGCCGCGCGCGTGACCCAGACGGCGGGTCCCGTCGTCTCGCACCGGCGCCATGCCGAGTCGCTTGCGTCCTCGTGGCGCGCGGCGGAGCCCGGCGCGCTGCCGGTCGTCGTGCTGCGCGGAGGCGATCCACTCGCGCTGCAGTCGATCGCCGCCGAGGCCTGCTCGCTCGTCGGACTGGAGCTCTGGCGCATGCGCGCGGGAGCGATCCCGACCGGCGTCGCGGAGCTCGAGGCGACGCTGCGGCTCTGGGAGCGCGAGGCCGTGCTTGGCGCGCGGGCGCTGTATCTCACCGACGACGGCGCGGCGCAGCACGATGTGATCGCGCGCGTGGTCGAGGCCGCGCGTGGCGTGGTCGTCGTCGCCAGCGACCGACGCATCGACGCGGCCGGCAGACCGACCCTGACGATCGACGTCGACAGGATCGGCGCGGACGAGCAGTCGGCGCTCTGGTCGGCGTCGCTGCCGTCGCATCTGGTCGATGGATGGGTGCCGGAGCTCGTCGCGCAGTTCGACTTCGGCTCCGACGCGATCCGAGCGGTGGCTCGCAACGTCACCGCCGCGGCTCCCGAGAGCCTCATCGCGAGCGCATCGGAAAGCTCCGGGCTGCGCGAGCGCGTGTGGAGCGCGTGTCGCAGCCGCACTCGAGGGAGCTTGGAGGAGCTGGCGCAACGGATCGATCCGCGCGCGACGTGGGACGACCTCGTGCTGCCGCCGGCGCGCATGGCGATGCTGCACGAGATCGCCGCGCAGGTCCGCGGCCGCGCGACCGTCTACGAGCGCTGGGGCTTCGCCCGGCGGCTCTCGCGCGGACTGGGCATCTCGGCGCTCTTCGCGGGAACCAGCGGGACTGGCAAGACGATGGCGGCCGAGGTGCTCGCCGCCGACCTCCAGCTCGATCTCTATCGGATCGATCTCAGCCAGGTCGTCAGCAAGTACATCGGTGAGACCGAGAAGAACCTCCGTCGCGTCTTCGATGCCGCCGAGGAGGGCGGCGCGATTCTCCTGTTCGACGAGGCCGACGCGCTCTTCGGCAAGCGAAGCGAAGTGAAGGACTCGCACGACCGCTACGCGAACATCGAGGTCGGGTATCTGCTGCAGCGGATGGAGGCATACCGGGGCCTGGCGATCCTGACGACGAACATGCGCAGCGCGCTCGACACCGCGTTCCTGCGGCGGTTGCGCTTCGTCGTCGAGTTCCCGTTCCCCGACGTCGCGCAGCGCGAGGAGATCTGGCGGCGCGTGATGCCGGCGGCGACGCCGACCGAGGGACTCGACGTCGCGCAGCTCGCGCGGCTGACGGTGCCCGGCGGCAACATCATCAACATCGCCCTCAACGGCGCCTTCCTCGCGGCCGAGGCCGGCGAGCCGGTGAGGATGGGACACCTGCTGCGCGCGGCACGCAGCGAGTACGCCAAGCTCGAGAAGCCGCTGACCGAGGCGGAGATCGGAGGATGGCTATGAGCACACGACTCGAGATCGAGATCGAGGAGCTCGGCATCGACGGCTGCGATCCCGCCGACGGCCGCGAGATCGGCGGCGCGTTCCAGCGTGAGCTTCATCGCCTGTTCGAGCGCCACGTCGCGACCGGCGGCGTCGTCGGGCCGCGGAGCTTCGCCGCAATCGACGCCGGCCGCATCGAGGTGCCGTCCGGAGCTGGTCCGCGCGAGATCGGGATGGAGGCGGCCCGCGCCGTCTTCGGAGCGGTGACGCGATGAGAGGGCGCGAGCGCACGAACCGGCAGGTCGAGCGCACGGGCGCGCCGTCGTCGGCGCCCCCGGTGGCGGTCGACGAGCAGTCGTCCGCGAGCGAGCACTCGGGGCATGCCGCATCGGCGGGTCACTCGCTCGGGCGCATCCAGGTGACGCCGGCGGGATCGCGCGTGCAGCGGCGCGCGCGCGTCGGCGGCGTCGGCGATCCTCTCGAGTCCGAAGCCGAGCGCATCGCCACGGCTGTGACCGGGACGAAGGATCCGTTCCCGAGCGGCGGCGACTCCGGGACGCACGCGGACGAATCCGTGCCCGAGGGCGCCGAGCGCCTCGGCGCCGGCCGCGAGCTTCCTGAGGGATTGCGCCGAGACTTCGAGACGAGGCTCGGCTACGACTTCGGCGGCGTGCGCGTGCACACCGACGGCGACGCGGCGCAGGCCGCGCTCGCGATGCAGGCGCGCGCGTTCACGCTCGGTCCGAACATCGCGTTCGCGCCGGGCGCGTTCGAGCCGGAGCGCACCGACGGCCGCTGGCTCCTTGCGCACGAGCTGACGCACGTCGCGCAGCAGGGCGCAGCGCCGGCCGCGCGGTCGGCCTCGACCAGGGCCTCGAGCACAGCCTCGAGCCTCGCGCCGACGCAGACGAGCGACGTCGCCGATGGAGCACGCGTCGCCGGCACGCAGGGCGCGACGCACGACGTCACGCATGCGGGATCGGGCGTCGCGCAGCGCGGGTTCTTCGGCGACCTGTGGTCGGGCATACAGACGGTCGGACGTGCCATCGGCGGCGCGATCGAGGCCGTCGGCGGCGCGATCTCGACGGCGGTCGACTGGATCGCCGGTCGTGTCCAGGATGCCGGCCGCTGGGTCGCGAATCTCCTGAGGGATCTTCCCGCGCGTCTGATGCGCTTCGGCGAGGCGATCGTCACCGGGCTCGCCGGCGCGATCACGTTCATCCCCGAGGCGATCGGCGCGCTCATCAGCGGAGGCGTCCGTGGCTTCGGCGACTGGATCTGGCAGAAGCTCCGCGCCGGCGCCGTCTGGGTGCACCGGCTCGTCACGAGTCTCTTCGACCTGATCGGCGGTCCCGAGCTCTTCGAGTTCGCACTGCACATGTTCTCGAAGGCGACGCCGCTGACGTCCGACGAGGTCGACGCCGGCAAGAGCGTCCTCGGCGACAACGCGATCCGCTGGTCGGACGTGCGCGTCGGCGAGGGAGGCATCCTCGCGCTGATCTTCGCGCTCAACGGCGGGCGCGCCTTCACGACGTTCCACACGATCAACATTCCGAGCACCGGCGATCATGCGCGCTCGAACGTTGCGATCATGGTTCACGAGCTGACGCATGTCTACCAGTTCGAGCGCGCGGGAAGCCGCTACCTCGGCGAGGCTATCCACGCGCAGGCGACGATCGGCTATGGCTACGGCGGCTCGGCGGGACTGACGAGCGACCGCGCCGCAGGCAAGCATTACCGCGACTACAACCGCGAACAGCAGGCGCAGATCGCGCAGGACTACTACACGCTGCTCCAGAGTGCCGGGGATACGACGGCGTACGATCCATTCATCGCCGAGCTCCGCGCGGGGGAGATCTGAGATGAGCAGACACGCGACGACCATCGGACGAACGACCGACGTGGCCCGCGACGGCAGAGCCGCTGTGCCGGCCTCGAGCCGTGCGACGAGCGACGCGATCTCGTCGCGCGCCGCTCCCGCTCCGCTCGTGCCGGACTTCTTCACGCGCCTCGCCTCGCCGGTGCCCCAGACGAAGCTCACCGTCAGCCAGCCGGGCGACCGCCTCGAGCGCGAGGCCGATGCCGCGGCCGATCGCGTGATGGGCGGCTCATTGCGCATGAGCGCACCGGGGGCACCTGACGACGCAGGGACCGAAGCTGCGGCGGACGCCGTTGCCCACGCACCGACCGGCGCCACGACGACTGCTGCGGAGGGCGATCTGCAGCGACATGCATCCCAGGCTGACGGCGCGCTGCGGCGACATGAGTCGCAAGCCGACGACGTGCCTCAGCGACATGCGTCGCGTGCTGACAGCGCGGCGGAGCGACCTGCGTCGCAAGCAAACGCCGCGCTGCAACCACACGCGTCGCCAGCCGGGCGCACGACGTCCGATGCGACGGTGAGCAACGCGCCGTCGGTCGAATCGCGACTCGCGAGTCTGCGCGGCACGGGCGCCCCGCTGCCGGACGGGCTCCGCGACTTCTACGAGCAGCGTTTCGGACGCGACTTTTCGAGCGTGCGTCTTCACACCGACGGCGGCGCCGCCGATGCAGCGCGATCACTGCGCGCCAGAGCATTCACGTATGGCAGCGACCTCGTCTTCGGCGCCGGCGAGTTCGCGCCGGGCACCGACGCGGGCCGCCACCTGATCGCCCATGAGCTGGCACACGTCGTCCAGCAGGGAGCGGCGGCGCCGGCACAGGTCATGCGCAAGGCGTCGTACGGCGTCGTCGGCGAAGGCGAGAAGTCCAAGGACGGCCCGGCTCCGTCGGTCACGATCGCCGAGAGCGACGAGGCCGAAGACCTCGACGAGGCACAGCAGGAGGAGACGCCCGAGGTGCAGCGTGAGGCACTGAGCGCAACGCCGGATATCCAGCGCGATGCGCTGGCGCATGCTGTGGCCGCGACGCCCGACATCCAGCTCGATGCGCTGGCGCAACCTGTGGCCTCGACGCCCGACATCCAGCGCGACACGCTGCCGGGCGATGCGGGCACGACGACCGAGGCGCCCGTCGCCGAGGTGCCGGCCGCCGATGGAGGCGCGGTGCCGGCGCAGAGCGCGCCGAGTCAGCCGGCGCAGGCGCCGCCGCAGCCGGCGCCGCCAACACTTGCCACGCCGACACTGACGGTGACTCCCGGCGCGACGCTCGTGCGCGGCGGCGCGCTGACGGCGACGGTCGGCTTCACGCCGGCTGCCGGGGAGTCGATGACGATCAGCGACTGGAAGTACACGACGACCGACCACGGCGACCTGTCGCGTCCGACGACCGATCCGACGTTCCAGACGTCGTGGGCAGGCACCATGGCGCTCTCCGGAACGATCGAGGTGACCTACGCGATCACGCCCGCAGGCGGCACCGCCGGGGCCGATCAGACGCTGTCACAGGCCGTCACCGTGAGCGACCGCACCGGCACCTCGTGGACCGCCCAGGTCGTCGAGGCACGGGAGGCCGCGCTCGCCGGCAAGCCCTCGCCGCCGCAGGTGTTCAGCGATCTCGGACTGCACGAATCGATCACGCCGGGGATCACTCCGACCGCGACCGCGATCACCGCGGGACCGAACACGGGACTGAGCTTCGTCGGGTCGCTGACCTCCGGGAACTTCGAGTCGAAGCCGTCGCTGCACCCGCAACTGCGCTCCGCGACGAATGCCTTCAAGACATTCCACAGCGTGCCGAGCCGCCTGTACATGGTGCGCAACGGCACGCGCACGCTCGTCCCCGGTACCGCCTACACCGGGCTGGTGACCGATCCGACGCTCTCGTTCACGGTGCCTGACTGGGAGGCGTTCTACAAGGCGCGCGGCTTCTACGTGATCACCGCTTCGTTTGGTGGCAACGACGTCGTCCTGCAGCCTGCGTGGTGGGGACTCGACTCGAACGCGGAGGACGCGACGATCCAGATCAGGAACGACGCCGCGATCCGCGCCGCGCTGAGCATGACCGATCCGGCCGACACGTACACGACGAGCATCGACAGCGCCGGCTGGAGCGGCTTCCGGCTGATGCAGGCCGCGGCGATCGTCGCCGGCACGCAGAGCCACGAGTACGCGCACGCGACGCACAGCCACCGGGCGAACTTCCGCGCGATGATCCGCGCCCTCGACCCGCCGAAGCTCCTCGAGAAATCCATCAGCAGCGCGACGACGACGGTCGACTTCGCGACGCGCATGACGACGCTGATGGATGAGATCCGCGAGCCCGATCACGAGCTCGTCGACGAGGCCGCGTCGGCCACCGCCGAGGAGTTCGTGGCCGGCGCCGGAACGATGGCGGGCGTCAACGAGGATCCCGCGACCGGCGCGTTCCTCGGCAGCGTCTGGGACATCACCAACGACACGCAGATGAGCTGAGGTCCGCGACCTCACGCACGAATCCAACGGACGCCTCATGAGCACATTTCCCGGATCGCCCCGCCTGCAGAAAGGCGCCCTCATCGGCTACGACAAGTACAACCCGCTCGCCAGCGTCGTGGTGTTCCAGTACAACCCCGAGTCGCTGACGCGCACCATCCGCGCGCGCACCGCCGGCGGCAATGCCGATCGCAACGAGGCGCTGCGACTGACCGGTCCGCCGACCGAGACGATCCGACTGAAGGTCGAAGTCGACGCCACCGATCAGCTCGAGGTCGCCGACGGCATCGCGACGTCGATGGGAGTCTACCCGACGCTCTCGTCGCTCGAGATGCTGCTGTACCCGAAATCCGCGCTCGTCATTTCCAACGCCGTCCTGGCCGCGCTCGGCACGATAGAAGTCGTCGCTCCGGAGGCTCCGCTGACCGTGCTCGTCTGGGGCGTCAAGCGCGTGCTGCCGGTCCGACTGACGGGATTCACGATCACCGAAGAAGCGTACGATCCCGACCTCAATCCCATCCGCGCCCGCGTCGACCTCGACCTGAC
>DATLHO010000243.1:0-14659 GCA_035539855.1 Kapaibacterium sp. (SeqCode)
CCCCGGGATGTCGAATCTCTATCTTTCCCGACTCTGCGGCTCTGATGCGCGACGGCGCGACAGGACCGTCGAAACCCTCGGGCATCGTCGACATGCTACTTCCATGAAGACTCTCTATCTCGACTGCTTCTCCGGCATCAGCGGCGACATGGCCGTCGGCGCACTGATCGACGCCGGTGTGCCCCTGTCGTATCTGCGCGACGGGCTTGCGCTGCTGGGTTTCGACGAGCGGGTCGTTCGACTCGAGACGCGGCCGATCGAGCGCAGTCAGATCTTCGCGACCAAGCTCGACGTCGTCGATGTCGAGGCGCGTGCGCGCTGGCAGGCTCGGCTCGAGCACGAGCGCAAGCACGCGGGTACTCCGGTCGGTGCTCCCGAAGACCGCGCCGCTCTCGATCAGCGTCGCGATAATGGCAACGGCGGGGACTCCGCGGGCGAGATCATCCCGCACGAGCACGGTCACTCGCACGAGCACGGTCACTCACACGAGCATTCGCACGAGCACGGTCACTCGCACGAGCATTCGCACGAGCACGGTCACTCGCACGAGCACGAGCACAGTCACTTGCACGAGCACTCACACGATCATCCGCACTCGCATGTCGATGAGCATGCTCATGAGCATGGACACTCGCACGGCCACGCGCACTCGCACGATCATGAGCACCTGCACGGCCATGGACACGCGCACACCGACGGGCATGAGCACGAGCACCGCAGCTATGCGTCGATTCGTCGGATGATCGAGTCGAGCGCGCTTCCGGAGCGCGTGCGCCGGCGGAGCCTGGCGATCTTTCGCGAGATCGGTATCGCCGAGGCGCGTGTGCACGACGTCGAGCTCGAGCACGTGCATTTCCACGAGGTGGGGGCGGTGGACTCGATCGCGGACATCGTCGCGTTCGCGCTGTGCCTCGAGTATCTCGACATCGCCGAGGTCTTCGCCCCGGCGATCCCGCTTGGCTCCGGCGGCTTCGTCCAGACGCAGCACGGTACCATGCCGCTGCCCGCGCCGGCGACGCTGGAGATTCTCAAGGGATATCCTGTGCAGCTCACGGGCGTCCCGTTCGAGCTGACGACGCCCACGGGGGCCGGCATCGTCAAGGCGCTGGCACAGGGACCGCTCGCGCTCGAGACGCTGTCGGTCGAGCGCATCGGTTTCGGTGCCGGCACGCGCGAGCTCGCCGATCGTCCAAATCTGCTCCGCGCGATCGTCGGTGAGCGCGTCGCCGCCGACGAGCGCGACGTCGTCACGCTCATCGAGTGCACGATCGACGATCTGAACCCGCAGATCTATCCGCACCTGTTCGAGCGACTGCTCGGCGCCGGCGCGCACGACGTATACCTGACGCCGGTGCTCATGAAGAAGGGCCGGCCCGGACACGTCCTCACCGTCACGGCACCGCCCGGCGCGATCGACGAGCTGACGAGGATCCTGTTCTCGGAGTCGACGACGATCGGCGTTCGCTACGGCGAGCGGACACGGCGCAAGCTGGCGCGCGAGGAGGTGATGATCGAGACCGAGTTCGGACCCGTCCGCATGAAGCGTGTCGCGCTCGACGGCGTCCACCGGACCTCGCCGGAGCTCGATGAGGCGCGCCGCATCGCGAATGCGCGCTCGATACCGCTGCAGAGCGTCCTCCGGCGTCTGCAGGAGATTGCCGCGGCAAACGACGCCGCGTCCGAACATTGAGCTGGAGACCAACCAATGATCGATCGCCTCGTCATCTCGGCCCGCCGCAGCACCGTGTACATCGCGCTGCTCGGCTCGTCGTTTCTCTGCGCGGCGATGATTGCAGCGCGCGTCTGGTACACGGGCACTCGTGGCTTCGCCTTTTTGCTCTGGAATCTCCTGCTCGCGTGGATCCCGCTGGTGGCTGCGGTCGCGCTCTACGACCGGGATCGTCGCGGCCGCGGCGGCGTCGCAGGCCTGCTGGCGCTCGGCGGCATCTGGCTGCTGTTCTATCCGAACGCTCCCTACATCGTTACTGATCTCATCCACCTCGTCGAGCATCCGTCGGCGCTGCTGTGGTTCGATCTCGTGCTGATCGCCACATGCGCCTGGACGGGGCTGCTGCTCGGGTTCGTCTCGCTGTCATTGGTGCAGTCGGTCGTTCGTCGCCGGACATCGCCGATCATCGGATGGTCGTTCGTCGTCGGCGCGACCGGTCTGGCCGCGTTCGGCATCTACCTGGGCCGGTTCCTGCGGTGGAACAGCTGGGATGTTCTCACGGATCCTCACAGGCTGTTCTACGATATTTGGGACAGGATCGTCAACCCCTTGTCCCACACGCAGACGATCGCCGTCTGGCTCGTTCTCTCCGGGTTTCTCCTGGCCGCCTATCTGGCCGTCGCGGCATTGACGCAGGGAAGCCCGCTCCCGCAGCAATCAGATTCGCAGGTGCATTGACATGTCATACAACATCGCTGTCGTCGGTACCGGATACGTTGGGCTCGTGACGGGCGTCTGTCTCGCGGAGACCGGAAACCAGGTCGTCTGCGTCGATATCGATCCCGCGAAGATCGAGATGCTCGAGGCGGGGGAGGTGCCCATCTACGAGCCGGGACTCGACAAGCTGCTCGAGCGCGGCATCCGTGAGCGGCGCATCCGCTTCACGCTCGACCTCGAGCAGGCGGTGCTCGCCTCGGAGATCGTGTTCCTGTGCCTGCCGACGCCACCGGATGGCGACGGCGCCGCCGACCTGCAGTACATCCTCGGGGTCGCCGAATCGATCGGGCGCATCCTGGCCGAGAACCCCGGCGCCGGGTACCGCGTGCTCGTCGACAAGAGCACCGTCCCGGTCGGCACCAGCGAGCGCGTGCGCGAGGCCGTTCTGCGCTCGGCGCCCGATGCCTCGTTCGACGTCGTCTCCAATCCCGAATTCCTGCGCGAGGGCTTTGCGGTCGAGGACTGCCTGCGGCCGGAGCGCATCGTGGTCGGAACGTCGTCGCCGCGCGCCGCGGAGATCATGACCGACCTGTTCTCCGCGTTCGTGCGCAGCGGCAACCCGATCTACGTCACCTCCGAGCGCAGCGCCGAGCTCGCCAAGTACGCCGCGAACTCGTTCATCGCCATGCGCATCTCGTTCATCAACGAGATGGCGAACCTGTGCGAGGATCTCGGCGCCGACATCGACGATATCCGCAAGATTCTCGGCTCCGACTCCCGCATCGGCAAGCGCTACCTCTTCCCGGGCCTCGGCTACGGCGGAAGCTGCTTCCCGAAGGCCGTCAAGGCGATCCTGCGCACGGCCGACGAGTCGAGCTCGACGCTCGAGGTGATCTCGGCGGTCGAGCGGGCGAACCGGCAGCAGCCGCGGCGCTTTTTCGAGAAGATCCTCGGCCATTTCAACGGCTCGCTCGCCGGCCGGCGATTCGCCGCCTGGGGTCTGGCGTTCAAGGCGAACACCGATGACGTCCGCGAATCCCCGGCGTTCGCGATCATCGACCTGCTGCTCGAGGCGGGGGCGGAGGTCGTGGCCTACGATCCGGAGGCGATCGAGCCCGCCCGCCGGCGTTACGGCAATCGCGTACGCTACGGCACGAGCACCTACGAGACCGTCCGCGACGCCGACGCTCTCGTGATCCTGACCGAGTGGAACGAGTTCCGCAATCCGGATCTCGATCGCATCGCGGCGAGCCTGAAAGAGCCGGTTGTGTTCGACGGCCGCAATCTCCTTGAATCCGAAGACCTCGTGGCGCGCGGCTTCAAGTACTACTCCGTCGGCAGGGCCATCGACACGGACCGGGTTCCCTCTTAAAGTATCACTGAAGAGAAGAGGGCGTCCGGTGGTGCTCTGATTGGAGTTGTTTGCAAACGGTGAAGAGAATGCCTAGTTTGGCCCGCGCCCAACGCTCACCGTGTGCAATGAAAGATCTCCAGATCAAGAAGCTCTACTACTCCATCAGCGAAGTCAGTCGCATGGTGGAGCTCGAGCAGTACGTGCTCCGGTATTGGGAGACCGAGTTCGAGCAGCTTCGTCCGCAGAAGAACCGCGCGGGCAATCGGGCCTATACCGAGAAGGACATCGAGCTGATCCGCCTGATCAAGCGCCTGACGCGCGAGCAGCGGTTCACGATCGAGGGAGCGCGCCAGGTGCTCAACACGCTGACCTACGAGAACGGTCTGCCGGTGCTGCCGGAGACTGCGCCGGAGACGCCGGCCGGAGGCGGCGGAGCACAACCGGAGGCCCTTCGCGAGGATCTGCTGCAGGTCCGCAGGACGCTCGAACACCTCCTTTCCCGGCTCGGTCGTGCCGCCGGTACGCCGGAATAATGTATCTTTGTCGTCTCGTTCGGAGCGTAGCGCAGCCCGGTAGCGCACTACCTTGGGGTGGTAGGGGTCGTGGGTTCAAATCCCGCCGCTCCGACATAGAAAGCCAGCACACCCGTGCTGGCTTTTTCTTGTTGGCGGGCTCGGATATTGTCGGTGGTGGAGGCATGCGAATCCTCATCCAACTGATCGCGCTCCTGGCCCTCGTCGCCTCGACGGCGACCGCGCAGCTCCGGCTTCCGAAGGACAGTCTCGACTGGCCGACACCGCGAAACGTCCTCGCCGTCAACCCGGCGGGCATTGCGGTCGACTACCTCAGCGTCCACTACGTCCACGCGGTCGACGGGCACAACGCCGTCGGCGGCTTCGTGACGTTCGTCTACAGACCGATCGGCGCGCACCTTCCGCGCGGCATCGGTGCGGGGGCGCTCTACCGGTTCTATCCTGCGTCGCAGGCGGTGTGGCGGTTCCATTACGGCGCGCAGCTCTCGTGGCTCGAGGCGTGGCTGACGTCGCGACGCGACATACGCGCCAGCGGGCTCGGATTCGGAATGACCGTCGGCTGGCAGTGGTTGCCGATCGAGGGTTTTGCGGTCGGATTCTCCGTCGGCGAACAGTACCTGGCCCCGTTCCGGCAGCTCGACAACGAGGCGCTCGAGCGGGTGTTCGGCTTCCGTCCGCTCCTGTCGTTCGATCTCGGCCTTGCCTGGTGAGCTGACCGCACCAACGCTTCCCCTCATCCGTCTGCACGGCATGCTCCCGATCACTGACGCACGCTTCATCGTCACCGACATCGAGACGACCGGACTGTCGCCCGCGCAGAACCGGATCACCGAGGTCGCGTGTGTCTACCTGCTCGCCGGGGAGATCGTCGCCGAGAAGCGGACGCTGGTCAATCCCGAACAGTTCATCCCGCACGAGATCCAGCGGATGACGGGCATCACCAACGCGCGGGTGCTCGGAGCGCCGAAGGGAGAGGAGATCTTTCCGGTGGTGCGGCAGTGGCTCGGCGACGGCGCCGTGTTCGTCGCGCACAACGCGACGTTCGACTTCAATTTTCTGCAGGCCGCGTTCAGCCGGCACGCGCTCGGCGCGATCGGTCAGCCGAAGCTCTGCACCGCGCGCCTTGCCCGACGGCTGCTGCCGGCGCGCGGAAGCTGGTCACTCGGCAACCTCGCCGGGTTCTTCGGCGTCCGCGTCCGCGATCGCCACACCGCTCTGGGAGATGCCCGCATCACTGCGGTGGTGCTCGCGCGCCTGCTCGAAATCGCCGCCGACGAACACGACTGCCACACCGTCCCGGATCTGCTGCGCCTGCAGTATCGGAACGTCGAGCGCGCGAAGGCGCTGCCCGAGGGCGTTCGCGCGCTCGAGCCCGTGGTCGCCGCACTACCCCTGACCCAGGGCGTCTACCGCATGCTCGACCGTCGCGGCGGCGTGCTCTATGTCGGCAAGGCGAAGTCGTTGCGCGAGCGCGTCGGCAGTTACTTCCGCGCGAGCGCAGAGCATCCTCGAAAGATTCGGGAGATGGTCAACAGCGTGCGGGCGATCGAGGTGGAGGAGACGGGCTCCGAGCTGGCGGCACTACTGCTGGAGGCGCGGCTGATCCGCGAGTACCAGCCGAAGTACAACACGCTGCTCAAGCGCGTCAGGCGGTACCATTTCGTGCGCATCGACTCGACCGACCGCTACCCGACCGTCGGGGTCACCGCGGAGATCGAGGCCGATGGCGCAGAGTACTTCGGTCCGTTCAACGGGCGCGATGCCGCCGGCCTGGTCATCGACACGATCCAGCATCTGTTCGGGCTGCGCGAGTGCGACGGCGCGATCGAGCCGGACGCGCGCACGCTGCCCTGCCTCTATCATCAGATCGACCGCTGCGGAGCGCCATGCGCCGCGCTGCAGAGCGAGTCGCAGTACCGCACCGAGGTCGACCGCGTGCGGGCGTTCCTCTCGGGCTCGGAGGATGGCATCGTCGACCGGCTCGAGCTCAGGATGCAGGAGTACGCCGAGAAGCTTCTCTTTGAGGACGCTGCAACGCTGCGCGATCGGATCGCCGAGCTCCGGCGGATCTTCACCGGGCGCCGCCGTGTCGCCGACTCGATCAACGGCAACAACGTGATCATCGTGCTGCCGGCGCCGGATGCGACGAAGCGCGAGATGTTCATGATCCGCTACGGACGCCTTGCGCGACAGGTGATCGTTGGCAGGAGGCTGCCGCTGGCGCGACTGCGCCCGCTGGTCGAGGCGGTCTATGCCGATGGGAAGGTGGTGCCGCCGAAGGTCGAGCGTGAGGAGGTGGCCGAGATCCGGATCATCGCGAGCTACATCCATCGCTATCGCGATTCCGGTCGGTTCGTCTACGTCGAGCCGGGGATGTCGACCGCGGACGTGCTCGAGCGGCTCGTCGAGACAATGCGCGGCCGCGCGGCAGCTCCGGTGCCGGGCGATGATCTCGAGCAGCAGGTGATGGAGATCTGAGCGCTACGCCTCCTTCTTGCGCAACAGATAGCCGGCCTCGAGCGCGACGACGTCGCGCAGCACCGGCAGCGAGCGCACGATGTTCGCGCTGACCGGGTTGAGACCGAACTTCATCTTGTACACAGGTCGGATGAAGTAGAGCTTCTCGTCGATGATCGAGTAGCCCGCGTTCTTCGCGGCGCGCCGGAACTTCGTCGTCGTCATGCGGATGCGACGCAGCCGTCGGACCTCGACCTTGTCGGCAGGCCGGCCCGAGGCGATCATGCGCTCGAACACGCGCTCCGGAAGCAGGTGCATGAACGGCACTTTCGACGCCCAGTTGACGAGCGTCTGCTGGTGACCGCCGAAGGGCGAGTAGTAGGGAGGGAACGTGACGTAGAGAACGCCGTTGGGCTTGAGCACCTGGCGGATGTTGCGCAGGGCGACCTCGGCGTCATCGAGATGCTCGATCACGTCGCGCAGAAGGGCCAGATCGAAGTGCTCGAGCCAGTCGCGGAACGGGGGCTGGTAGATGACGTCGTGGCTACTGTAGGTGATCTTCTGGCCGAGCAGATCGGCGATGATCCTCGCGTTCTCGAGCCGAGGCTCGGCGATGTCGGTGCCGACGAGCTCGCGCGCGCCGACCTCGCTCATCGCGCAGAGGTTGCCGCCCTCGGCGCACCCGATCTCGATGATCGACGCGTCGCGGACGGGGATCTTTCTGGACTCGAGAAAGGGGATGATGAACTCCTGGGCGAGTCCGAACATGTATCCCCAGTAGTACTTCGCGGCGTCGCTCAGCGTCGTCGATGCCTCGACGAGGGCCTGCATCCCCTCACGGGTCGGCGTCTCGATCTTCTCCATGCGTGGTCGGTTCCTCTTGTGCTCGTGCAGGGCAGACGAACCCGCACGGCGCAAAGTCTACGCCGCGCGGTCGCTCGTCGCGACGTCGGCTAGAATCGCCAGATCGCCGACAGTCCGAAGGTGATGAATCCGAGCGTGCGCTCGGCGGTGTTGAGCGTCGGCTCGGCGGTCAGAAGATCCCGCTGCGTCTCCGGATCGGTGTCCTTCATCCCGAGGTTGAGCGCGCCGTAGCCGATCGTGAAGTCCAGGAGCACCGGATCGAAGAAGTCGGCCTGCGTTCCCATGCGGATCACGGCGCCGATGCGCGTGCGCGCCTCGGTGTCCGGCGTGATGCTGCGCTCTGCGCCGATGAGCTCGCCGTTGTCGAGATAGAAGCGGCGCGAGGTCAGCGTCGTCGACGGAAAGTAGTTGAAGCGGCCCTCGGCGCTGAAGTACAGCGAGGCGACGGCCTTGTTGAAGAACGACGCGGTCACGCCCAGGCCGCCGGAGAACATGTTCGCGGTATAGTGCAGTCGGAGCTGCTGGACGCGACGGTTGTTGCTGGGAACCGCGAACGTGGTCTTGCCGTCGAACCAGTAGTACTCGGCGACGATCGGAAAGCGCAGCACGCCCTCGGGATCGGGCACGACCTCGAGACCGAAGCGAATGCCGTTGTTCGCGCTCGAGAGTCCGCCGCCGAACGCCAGCATGACGTCGGTCCCCTGTGAGATCGGACGCCGCGCCTGGTTGTCGCCGTTGAAGAGCATCGTCTGGATGCCGAGCGAGGGACGGGTATCGAACTGTGCGGCGGAGGGCGCAGGGACCAGGGCGATGATCGCCGCGACGGCGAGGGTGACGCGCAGGGCGGAGCGCGTTAGGGGGGCACGGTTCATCCGAGTGTCTCGCGAATTGAATACTGTTCGTTGCTCAGGGAGTTCTTCGCGATCATCTCCCCGATGAGTCCGATCGAAACCAGCTGCACGCCGACGATGATCAGCAGCACGCCGAGGAGCGCGAGCGGTCGATTCGTCAGGGAGGTGCGGCCGAGAAACCACTCGACGGTCAGCCACCCGTCGATGAGAAGGCCGACGATCGCCACGAGGACGCCGACGGTGCCGAAGACATGCAGCGGCCGTTGCGCGTATTTCGTCGTCAGCACGAGCGTCAGCAGATCGAGGAAGCCCTTGACGAAGCGCTCCATGCCGAACTTCGACACGCCGTGCACGCGCGGATGATGCTGCACCGGCAGCTCGGTGACGCGAAAGCCCTGCCAGTGCGCCTGGGCTGGCAGGTACCGATGCATCTCGCCGTAGACGCTCAGGTGCGGCAACACCTCGCTGCAGTAACCCTTGAGTCCGCAGTTGAAGTCGTGGATGTCGAGGCCGGTGACCGTCTGCACGACCTTGTTGAAGAGCTTCGACGGCATCGTCTTGTGCCACGGGTCGTGACGCTTGCGCTTCCAGCCCGAGACCAGATCGTAGCCGCCGCGCAGCATCTCGAGCATCGCCGGCAGCTCGGCCGGGTCGTCCTGGAGGTCGGCGTCCATCGTGAAGACGAACTCCCCGCGAGACCGCGCGAAGCCGACCGACAGGGCAGCGGACTTGCCGTAGTTCGTCCGGAAGCGGATCGCGCCGAAGCGCGCGTCGCGCGCGTGAAGCTCGCGCAGCACCTCGTAGGAGCCGTCGGTCGAGCCGTCGTCGATGAAGAGCACCTCCCACGCCTCGCCGGCCATCTGCCGGAGCACGGGCGCGAGGCGGTCGGCGAGCTCACGCAACGAGGCCTCCTCGTTGAGCAGAGGAATGACGACGCTGATCATCGGGCGGGCTTCCGGGGACACGAGAGTCGCGGTATCAGGCGAGGACACGGTCGATCGGAGGGTGCGGTTATCCATGAACATCGAAGATAACGCAGGCACCGGGGCAAAACAACGCGACGCCGCGCCCGCTCGCATGCTGCAACAGACCGCATCAAGCGATCGTCGAAGCGTATCTTTGAGTTCCTCCTCGACGTCGTGACGACCTCGGGAGATCTTCGAGTCACTTTCCAACCATCGAACGACCGGCGTGAACGCTCGCATCCTTCCGGCTCTCCTCATCGGTCTGATCGCCTCCGCATGCACCGCGCAGCAGGACGGCAATGCCCTCACCGACAACGCCCCGTCGAACGGCGCACGCGCCGGACGGGTCGCGCTCAACGAGCGGCTCAATGACGACATCACCAACTCGCGCCGCACCGGCATCACGCGTGCAGTCGAGATCGCCTCGCCGGCGATCGTCGGCATCAACGTCACCGAGATCCGCAGCTACACCGATCCGCTCGACGACATGTTCAACGACCCGTTCTTCGAGCGGTACTTCGGACGTCGACATCCGCGGACGTATCGCCAGGAGGTGCGCGGGCTCGGCTCGGGATTCCTCATCAGCGCCGACGGCTACATCATCACCAACGACCACGTCGCAGGTCGCGCCTCGAAGATCGTCGTGACGACGATGGGAGGCCGGCAGTACGAGGCGAAGATCATCGGATCCGATCCGACGACCGATGTCGCGCTGCTGAAGATCGACGGTGAGAAGCTTCCGTACCTGAAGCTCGGTCGCTCCAACGACGTGATGGTCGGCGAGTGGGTGATCGCACTCGGCAACCCGTTCGGATTATTCGACATCAATTCGAAGCCGACTGTCACAGTCGGCGTCGTCTCGAACACCGACGTCGATCTCAGTCCGCAGGACAACCGTGTCTACCGCGGTATGATCCAGACCGACGCGGCGATCTCCTCGGGGAACTCCGGCGGACCGCTGCTCAACGCGCTCGGTGAGGTCATCGGCATGAACACGGTGATCTATTCGACCGCGCAGGGCAGCGCCGGTGCGGGCTCGATCGGAATCGGCTTCGCGGTCCCGGTCGATCGCGTCAAGACCGTCACCGACGAGCTGCGCAAGGCCGGCGGCATCGATCGCGACTTCTGGACCGGCATGCAGGTGCAGCAGCTCGACGCCAGGCTCGCCCGCTATCTCGGCCTGACCAACGACTCCGGTGTCGTCGTCGTCGAGATCATCCAGAACTCGCCGGCGCACAAGGCGGGCCTGCAGCCGGGCGACGTCATCACGAGCATCAACGGCGAGCCGATCCGCAACGACGACGACGCGTTCATGGCGATCGCCGAGTCGCGCGTCGGCGCGACGCTCGCGCTCACGATCACCCGCAACGGCGCATCGCGCGACCTGAGCCTCACCCTCGAACGCCGGCCACGCCGATGAGCCAGAAAACCAGGAAGTCCGCGACCATCGCGGCCGAGCCCCACGCGACCGTCCCGGCGGCCGAATCTCCGGAGGACGGTGCGAGCTCGATTCTGCGCGCCGAGCACCTGGTCAAGAGCTACAAGAAGCGCCGCGTCGTCCGCGACGTCTCGCTCGAGGTGCACCAGGGCGAGGTCGTCGGACTGCTCGGTCCCAACGGCGCGGGCAAGACCACGACCTTCTACATGATCGTCGGCATGGTGCGTCCGACCGAGGGACGCGTCTTTCTCGATGAGCGTCGCATCGACAACATCGCGATGTACCGGCGCGCCCGCCGCGGCATCGGGTATCTGCCGCAGGAGGCGTCGGTCTTCCGCAAGCTCACGGTCGAGGCGAACATCATGGCGATCCTCGAGCTCATCGGCTATCCGCGACGCCAGCGTCGCGAGCGCGTCGACGAGCTGCTCGAGGAATTCTCGATCACGCACATCCGCAAGCAGATGGGATACATGCTCTCCGGCGGCGAGCGTCGCCGCACGGAGATCGCGCGCACGCTCGCGGCGAGCCCGAAGTTCATCCTGCTCGACGAGCCGTTCGCGGGAATCGATCCGCTGGCCGTCGAGGACATCATGCACATCATCCGCCGTCTGCGCGACCGGCACATCGGCATTCTCATCACCGATCACAACGTCCACGAGACGCTGACGATCACTGATCGATCGTACATTCTGATCGACGGATCCATCTTCAAGAGCGGCACGGCCGAGGACGTCTCGAACGATCCGGAGGTGCGCAAGCACTACCTCGGCGAGACCTTCAAGCTCGAGCGCTACGAGGGCGGCGCATGAGGCTGTCTGCGAGCTCCGTCATCCTGGTCGCTCTCGTGGGCGTCGTCGCCTGCGGCAACGGAGCAGGCGACGCCGCACAGCGATCGCCGGCCGTCAAGCCGGCGCGCACCCTCATCGAAGCACACACGACGGTCGCGGATACGTCGGCGGCTCCGAAGGACACTTTTTGGGTCGGCCGCAGCGGCGGCTACGCCATCGAGTGGACGTGGCGCGACATCGTCGTCGACAACGCCGCCGGGGAGCGGGTTCTGTCGATCCGCTCCGCACTCGACCGAGCCAGTGCCGACGCCGGCACTCCGGTCGAATCGGACGACGTCGCCGACACGGCCTATGGGGCCTGCACTCTCGAGTACCATCTTCAGCTTCGATCGGTGGTAGGGTCCATCGTGAGCCTCGAGCGGCTGCAGTACCTCTCGTGCCGCGGCGCCGCGCACCCGAGCGTGCACACGAGCTACGTGGCGCTCGATCTCGCGCGCACCGAGCGCGAGGGAATCGTTCCCGGTGACGGCGAGGATGGGATCGGGCGCGAGGTCTCGCTGACCGATCTGTTCCCGGACGAGCAGGTGCTCGCCGCGCTGCTCGGCGACCGTCTGGTGCAGCGACGCATCGAGGAGATTCGCGGCAAGACGATCCGCCCGCGCACGACCGCGGAACTGGTCGCGCTGATCGAGGGAGGCTCCGAGTGCGAATACGCCTTCGAGAGCGACATGCTCCGCAGCTTCGCGTTCCATCACGTCGAAGGCGATCGCGTCGCGGTGCGCATCGGGCTGTCGCACGGCTGCGAGGCCGCACGGGGTCGGCTGACGCAGATTGGGATTCTTCTTCCGATCCCGCCGGCGCTCCGAACGGCGCTCGAGGCGGCATCGCGAGGAACGGAAGGGATGCTCATGCGTGAGGCCTCAAAGAACCTGGACGGCGCGGTTACGCTCTTCGCGTATCGCTATCGCATCGACGAAGACGATCAGGAGACACCGTGAGCCATTCCGTTGCCGTGATCACCGTCAGCGACCGCTCGGCGAAAGGGGAGCGCGACGACCTGTCCGGTCCCGCCATCGAGGCGATGCTCGACAGGACGCACTTCTCGGTCGACCGTCGCGAGACCGTCGCCGACGAGCGCGAGACGATCGCGGCGCTTCTGCGCACCTGCGTCGACGCGTCGATCGGTCTCGTGCTGACGACGGGCGGCACCGGCTTCGCGCAGCGCGACGTCACGCCCGAGGCCACGCTCGACGTCATCGAGCGACGTGCCGACGGGCTGGTCGAGGCGATGCGATCGCGCTCGCTGGAGCACACGCGCTTTGCGATGCTCTCGCGCGCGGTGGCCGGCATCGCGGGCCGCACGCTCATCGTGAACCTGCCCGGCTCGCCGAAGGCCGTCGGCGAGTGTCTCGAGGTGATCCTCCCGGTGCTGCCGCACGCGCTGCGGCTCCTGCGCTCCGACGAGGTCACCGCCGACGCCGAGCATCGCGACGAGCAGCGGCCGACGGCCGATGCTCACTAACTGTCCCAGAGCAATCCGCAATCCGATAACCCGCAATTCCACGATGCTTCGCATTTACAGCACGCTGACGCGCACCAAGGAAGAGTTTAAGCCGCTCGACGCGGACCTCGTCCGCATGTACGTCTGCGGTCCGACGGTCTACAGCCACTCGCACATCGGACATGCGAAGAGCTACGTCTCGTTCGACACGATCCGCCGGCACCTGATGTACCGCTACGGTCGCGAGCACGTGCGCTACGTCATGAACATCACCGATGTCGGCCACCTTGCCGGCAACTCCGACGATGGCGACGATCCGATGGAGGTGCAGGCGAAGCGTGAGAACCGCTCGCCGTTCGAGATTGCGGCCGCCTACGAGCAGAGCTTCTGGGAGGACATGACGCGACTGAACGTCCTGCAGCCGGATCACACGCCGCACGCGACCGACTTCATCCGCCAGCAGATCGAGATGGTCGAGCTGTTGATCGCGAAGGGGTTGGCGTACGAGGTGAACGGCTCGGTGTATTTCGACGTCGCCGCCTACGGAGTGCGTCCGGGCAACGAGGATTTCGTGCCCTACGGCGGACTGTCCAACCGACAGGCCGACGACCAGCTCTCCGGCGGGCGCATCGCCGAGAATCCCGAGAAGCGCGCGCCGCAGGACTTCGCGCTGTGGAAGCGTGCCGATGCGGAGCACTTCATGCAGTGGTACTCGCCGTGGGGCTGGGGATTCCCCGGCTGGCACCTCGAGTGCTCGGTGATGTCGCAGTTCTACCTCGGCGCGACCTTCGACATCCACGGCGGCGGCCTCGACAACCAGTTCCCGCATCACGAGTGCGAGATCGCGCAGAGCCAGGCCGCGAACGACCGTCCGTTCGCGCGCTACTGGATGCACAACAACCTCGTGACGACGAGCGGCAAGAAGATGGGCAAGTCGCTCGGCAACGCGCGCAACCTCAAGGAGTTCATCGAGGAGTTCGATCCGCTGGCGGTGCGTTACTTCATCCTGCAGAGCCACTACCGCTCGCCGCTCGAGTTCGACCTCGAGGCGATCGCGGCTGCGCAGACCGGGCTGAACCGCCTTCGCAACACGATCGGCCGTCTCCTCGAGATAGCGCCGCAGAACGGCCACGAAGGCGCCGCCGAGGTCCCCGCGTTCGTCGCCAGCGTCCTCGAGGCGATGGACGACGACTTCAACACGCCGCTCGCCATGGGCGCCCTCGCCGAAGGCGTAAGCGAGATCAACCGGCTGCTCGCCGAGGGCACGCCCCAGCCGTCGGTCGTGCGGGCGTACGTCGACGCGATCGCGCTCGTCGATTCGATCCTCGGTCTCGACCTGCTGCAGGGTACGCGCACCGATTCCGGCGCGCTCACCGGCGAGCTCGTCGACGTGCTGATCGAGCTGCGCAAGGAGGCACGCGCGCGCAAGGACTTCGCGACCGGCGATGCCATCCGCGATCGTCTCAAGGAGATCGGAGTCGTGCTGGAGGATACGAAGGAGGGGACGCGATGGACGCTGGCG
>DATLHO010000244.1:0-10535 GCA_035539855.1 Kapaibacterium sp. (SeqCode)
CAGGGGTGCTGGTTGTCGCTGCGGGTTGAGCGGGGCTGCTCCTGGGTGGGTGCGCCGGGCTGGTGATGGGTCGGGTCAGGGGCAGGTCGGAGTCTGCTCAGAGTCTGCTCAGGGTCAGGTGCTGGTCCGGGGGTCAGGTGCGGGTCCGGGTCAGGTGCAGGTCCGGGTCAGGTGCTGGTCTGTTTCGGGGGCAGGTCAGGCTTAAGGGCAGCCGCACTCGTAGGTGTAGTCCGAGAGGATGGTCTTCGATTCGGTCCACGTCTTTGCGCCGTTGCGGGACTCGGCGGTGATATCGTAGCGCAAGGGTGCGATCGCCTTCGTGTACGAGTCGCCGCCGGCGACGACGGTTGCGAAGTGCGCGTTGGTCAGCGTGACGTCGACGGTGTCGGCGATGCCGGCGCAGTTGGCGTTGACGCGGACCGTGAGGTCGACGGTCCCGGGGACGGGATCCGACGGAGTGTCGCATGCGCCCGCGGCAAGGGCGAGCAGCAGCAGCAGAATCGATGTGCGCAGGAACATGATGGCGGGTCGGATTGGAATGGGAGGTTCGGCGAGATCGATTACTTCTTCGCGTGCCGGAAGTGTACGAAGAGCCGTCCGAAGTTCTTCGAGTCCTTTTCGACGCGATGGTACAGCGCCTTGATCTCCTTCTGATCGAGGAACCGGAGCACGTGTTTCTTGAGCTGGCCGGAGCCCTTGCCGGGGATGATCTCGATGTACTCGGCGCGCTTCTCGATCGCTTCGCGCATGACGTCCTGCAGCGCGCGCTCGATGTCGCGGCCCCTGTTGAAGATGTCGTGAAGATCGAGCTTGAGCTTCATGCGCCCTTGTGCGATGCGAGCGCGGAGTCGACCGCCGGGGGAAAGATCTCGGCGACGTCGCCCTCGAGACGCAGTGTCACCTCGTCCATCCCGTCGTGGTCAGTCTGGCCGCGGTTGATGATGACGTACGGCGCGCCGTTGTTCGCGGCGATGAGTGGGATGCCCGCCGCCGGATAGACGCCGAGCGTCGATCCGAGCGAGAGCACGAGATCGCACGCGAGCGCGGCCTCCTGGGCGCGCTCGATGTCGTCGAGGCGAAGGCTCTGACCGAAGCTGATCGTCGCGGGCTTGAGGAACCCTCCGCAGTCGCACACGGGCGGCTCGCCGGTCGCGCGGAACTGCTCGAAGTGCTCGCCGGGGTCGCTGCGCCGTCCGCACGACTGGCACTCGACCGCGTTGTTCGTGCCGTGCAGCTCGACGAGCTTCGAAGGGCTCGTCCCCGCCTTCGTGTGCAGGCCGTCGACGTTCTGCGTGACGACCATCGCGAGGCGCCCGGCGCGCTCGAGCTCGACACATGCGCGGTGCGTCGCGTTGGGCTCGGCATCGCGCCACGCGTCCCATGCCTCGAGCTTGTAATCCCAGTATTCGCGCCGCCCCTCGTCCGATGCCATGAAGCGCTGGTACGTCGTCGGCTGCCGCGTCGTCCACGTTCCCTGCGGTCCCCGGTAGTCGGGGATGCCGCTGCCGGTCGAGATCCCGGCTCCCGTGAAGATCAGCACGCGCCTCGCATCCGAGAGCAGTGTCGTCAGATCCCCCATCGCTCGCTCCTCCGATTGAACGTCTTCGATTCCGATTGGCAGCACTCCACTCCTCGCGTCATCCCTCGACCTCTCCGACCGCCATGCGATGGCGCCACACGTTGACCAGTCCGTCGGCGACCGAGAGGACGACCGGTCCGATGATCAGTCCCGATGCGCCGAAGACGAGGAGGCCTCCGACGATCGAGAAGAAGACCGGCAGCGTGTGCAGGCGCAGGCGATTGCCGACGAGCATCGGATACAGCAGGTTGTCGATGAGGCCGATGACGATGACGCCCCAGACGGTGAGGATCAATGCCTTGATCACCGAGCCCTGGATCACGAGCAGGATTGCCGCGGGGATCCAGATCACGAACGCGCCGAGCACGGGGATGATCGCGAGCAGTCCCATGACGACGCCCCAGAGCAATGGCAGCGGCAGTCCCAGCCACCAGAACATCAGACCGCCGAGCGTTCCCTGGATCGCCGCGACGACGAGCGTGCCGAAGACCGTCGCCTGCACCGTGTCGCTGAGTCGCTTGAGCAGCCGGGTGCTCTCGTCGCGCGCCAGCGGCACGAGCCCGCGCATCTCGGCGATCATCGCGTCGCGATCACGGAAGAAGTAGAACAGCGAGAAGAACACGATGAGCAGCTCGACGATCGCCCAGATCGAACCGCTGACGAACGACGACGCGGGCCCGCTCAGTCCGCCGGCCACCTGCTGCAGCGAGCTGGCGAGGTCGAAGTTCTCCTCGACGAACGTGACGACCTGCGCCATCTGCGGGTTCTGCATGAGCTGCTGGCGAAACGCTCCCGTCTCCACCTCGCGCTTGAGCGCGGTGACGGCCTCGGTGCCCTCCATGACCACGCGTTGGAGCAGAAAGAACGCGGGCGCGACGACGACGATCGCAATCGCGGTGACAGCCGCTCCCGCCGCGACTCCCTCGTTGCGGATGCGCCGGCGAATCCACCGGTGCATCGGGGTGCCGACGACCGCCAGGGCGACCGCCCACGCGAGCGCCGGCATGAACGGCTTGGCAATGAGCCAGCAGAGGTAGAACGCGAGCGCGGTTGCGATCAGCAACGCGAGCGTCAGGACGCGGTCGGTCGTGAAGACCGCACCGACGGAGGATTCGTCTGGCTTCGTCATCCCGGGAAGTTAGTACAGCAGCGGGGGTTGATTGAATCGGCAATCATGCTATTATTCCCACTACCCGCACTTCAACGACCGCCCAACCTCCGTGAGACGCTTACTCCTTCCCGTCCTTGCTCTCGCAATGCTCACCGCCGGCATCGCGGCCGTGCTGTTGCTCGAGGAGCCCTCCACGACGTACGCTCCGGGCATCTCCGGACTCGACAACGGACCGCGCCGCGGCGAGTGGGAGCTGATGATGCTGCGCGATCCCGCGACGGGACGAATCCCCGAGGGCATTCGCCGGAATGAGCTCGCCTACGCCGCGACGCTGCCGACGCGCGACGCGCGGCCGATGCTCTCGAAGAGCGGACGGGCGCTCGCCTACGAGTGGATGCAGCGAGGTCCGCTGCACATCGGCGGCCGCACGCGCGCGCTCGCGCTCGACGTGACCGGTGAGGACACGATGCTCGCCGGCGGCGTCTCCGGCGGACTCTGGCGCTCGACGACCGCGGGCGCGACCTGGATGCGAATGACCCTTCCGACGCAACTGCCGTCGGTCACCGCGATCGCGCAGGACGTGCGGCCGGGCCGCACCGCGACGTGGTACTACGGCACCGGCGAGCTGCTGGGCAACAGCGCCTCCGGCGGACGCGCGTTCTACGGCGGCGACGGCATGTGCAAGTCGACCGACAACGGCCGGACGTGGACGCCGCTGTCGGCGACGACCTCGGGCACGCCGCACCTCTTCGACAAGGTCACCGACAACGTGTGGCGCATCGCGATCGATCCTTCGCGGCTCGACAGCAACGTCGTCTACGCCGCTCTCTACGGCACGATCGCGCGTTCGTCCAACGGCGGTACCTCCTGGCGGCACGTCCTCGGCGGCGCCGAACAGGTTCCCGGAGGAACACGCTACAGCGGCTACTACACCGACATCGCGGTCACGCCGAGCGGCGTTGCCTACGCCACGATCTCCTCCGACGGCTGGCGCCGAGGCATCTGGCGCTCGACCAACGGCACGACGTGGTCGAAGATCGCGCCGCCGGACATGCCCGTCGAGTACAACCGCATCGTCATCGGCGTGACCCCGCAGAACGAGAACGTCGTCTACTTCCTCGGCGAGACTCCCGGCACCGGCGCGCTCGGAAGGAACTTCCGCGGCGACTCGTCGTGGCAGCACCTGTGGCGCTATACCTGGCTCTCCGGCGATGGCTCCGGCGACGGCGGACGCTGGGAGGATCTGACGGAGAACCTCCCGATGCTCGGACCGCCGCACGGCGACTTCTTCACGCAGGGATCCTACGACATGCTCGTCGAGGTCGATCCGTTCGACTCGAACCGCGTCGTCATCGGCGGAACGAATCTCTACCGCTCGACCGACGGCTTCCGCACGAGCGGGAACACGCGGTGGATCGGCGGCTACCAGAACACGCGCTTCGACAGCACGGTCGTCGTCGAGCTCGAGTATCCCGAGCACCATCCGGATCTCCATCGCGCGATCTTCTCGCCGACGCGTCCGAACGTGCTCTACAGCGCGAGCGACGGCGGAGTCCATCGCACCGACGCGCTCGACGCCGACAGCGTCGCGTGGACGTCGCTCAACGACGGCTACCTGACGACGCAGTTCTACACCGTCGCGATCGATCGCGTGACGCCCGGGGACGCGACCATCGTCGGCGGCATGCAGGACAACGGCACGTTCCTGACGCGCGCGACCTCATCGGCCCAGCCGTGGCTGCGCGTCGGCACCGGCGACGGGTCGTTCGCGGCGTTCGCCGACGGGGGTTCATCGCTGTACGTCTCGAAGCAGCTCGGCAAGACCTACCGCGTCGTGCTCGACGCCGCGGGCAACACCGTCGCGTCGACGCGTGTCGATCCGCTCGGCGTGCGGCAGTACCTGTTCATCAATCCCTTCATCCTCGATCCGTCCGACTCGCGCGTGATGTACCTGGCGGGCAAGTCCGAGCTCTGGCGCAACAGCGACCTGACGGCGATCCCCATGGCCTCGACGCAGCCGGCGACGACGAACTGGTCGCGCATCACGACGGGCATCGCGGACAGCGTCTACATCACCGCGCTCGGCGCCTCGAAGGCAGCTCCGTCGCACCGGCTCTACTTCGGCACGAGCCTCGGCGCGCTCTACCGTCTCGACGACGCGACCCTCGACACTTCGACGCCGCGCGCGATCACCGCGGCGGCATTCCCGCGCGACGCGTACCTGAGCAGCATCGCGGTCGATCCGCTGAACGCGGACAACGTCGTCGTCGCCTTCTCGAACTACCAGGTGCAGAGTCTCTTCTCGTCGACCGACGGCGGCGCCACGTGGACACCGATCGGCGGCAACCTCGAGGCGACACCGAGCGGCGCGGGCTCGGGTCCGTCGATCCGCACCGTCGCCATCCTTCATCGTCCGAACGAGACCGTCTGGCTCGTCGGCACGAGCGTCGGCCTGTTCTCGACGACGCACCTGGCGGGCACGAAGACCGAGTGGACGCAGGAGGCTCCCTCGTCGATCGGCAACACCGTCGTGACGATGATCGACGTGCGCCAGTCCGACGGATTCGTCGCGGTCGCCACGCACGGCTTCGGCGTCTGGTCGACGACGATCGACGTCGCAGGCGTCGCTACGCCGTCGACGGCCGGGAGCTCGCTGATCGCGTCGATCGCCCCGAACCCGATCGGGGAGCGCGCGACGGTGACGCTCGCGGTGCCCGAGGGAGCCCGCCGGGTTCGCGCGCGCGTCTTCGACACGCGCGGATCGCTCGTCGCGACAGTGCACGACGGGCCGCTGCCGGCCGGCTCGAGGACGCTCGCGATCGTTCCAGCGGCGCACGGAATCAGGCCGGGAGCGGCGTTCCTGCGCGTCGATGTCGATGAGGCGACCGAGACGCGCTCGATTACGGTGCTGGGGCCGTAGATTAGCGACGACACTCCCGTTCCCCACAACCACTCGTCGCGTCATGGCCAAGGCTCTTTTCGACTGCACCAACTGCCTCGCCTTCTGCTGTTCGATCTACGAGCGCGTCGGTGTCGAGGACTTCGACATCCAGCGCCTCGCCGATCACTTCGGCGTCAGCTTCACGACCGCGAAGCGTCGCTACACCGAGATCCGGTACGAGGAGCGGGTGCTCAAGCGCCAGCCCGATCCGGTCCTCGGCGAGGCCTGCGCGTTCCTGAACCTCGAGACGCGGCTGTGCTCGATCTACGAGGGACGGCCGGACACCTGTCGCGCCTACCCTCCGACGAAGCGCTGCGTCTACTACGACGTGCTGCAGTTCGAGCGCAAGCTCCAGGGCACGCGCGACGTCGTCCCGCAGTTCACGCTCTCGGTGTACCACGACGAGGAGTGATCGACATGGCGGAGGTCTACTGGAGCTGTCTGATCGGCGGGATCGTCTTCGCGGTGATCACGTTTCTGGCCGGCGACATCTTCGACCATGCGATGGACGGCATCGGCCACAGCATGGGCGTCGACCACCTCGACTTCCTCAACCCGACCACGCTCGTCAGCGCGCTGACGACCTTCGGTGGCGCGGGAGTTCTCCTGAGCGAATACACGTCGGTCGACGGGCTCCCCGGAGCCATTCTCTCCGCGGCGTTCGCGATCGGCCTCGGCATCGGACTGCACTTCCTGTACGTCCGGCCGATGCGCCGTGGCGAGAACTCCGTCGCGTTCTCGATGAAGGACTTCCCCGGGCTCATCGGCGCCGTGACGATCGCGATCCCGGCGCGCGGCTACGGCGAGGTCATGATCCGCATCGGCGCCGGCAACACCAACCAGATCGCCGCCAGCTTCGACGGTCGTCCGATCGCCGCCGGACTGCAGGTCGTCGTCGTCGAGGTGCGCGAGGACACGCTGATGGTCACGCCGCTGGATGACGGCGGCATCGGCCAGGAGCCCATCCCGCGACTGCCACGCGCGACGCACACCCCCGTCTGAGATGCTCGCGCGATCGCCGCAGCGCTTCACGCGAACTGAATTTCCCCACTCACACCGCAGAAGAGATACGCCATGCCAGCCTACCTCATCGTCCCCATACTCGTCGTCGGAGCGATCATCGCGCTGGCGCTTGCCTTCGCCTCGCGCTACAAGACGGTCAGTCCCGACGAGGCCATGATCGTCACCGGATCGGGTCTCGGCACGAAGAACGCGACGACCGACGCGTCGGGTCGCAAGATCAAGATCGTGCGCGGCGGCGGCGCGTTCATCATCCCCGTGTTCCAGCGCGTGCAGAAGCTCTCGCTGCTGTCGCACAAGCTCGACGTCTCGACGCCCGAGGTCTACACCGAGCAGGGCGTCCCGGTGATGGCCGACGGCGTGGCGATCATCAAGATCGGCGGCGCGATCGAAGACGTCGCCACCGCGGCCGAGCAGTTCCTGTCGAAGCCCTCCGAAGCCCTGCAGGCAGAGGCGCAGGAGGTGCTCGAGGGACACCTGCGCGCGATCCTCGGCACGATGACCGTCGAGGAGGTCTACCGCAACCGCGATCGCTTCGCGCAGGAGGTCCAGGCCGTCGCGGCGCTGGACCTCAAGAAGATGGGACTGCAGATCGTCTCGTTCACGATCAAGGACGTGCGCGACAAGCACGGCTACCTCGAGGCACTCGGACGTCCGCGCATCGCCGCGGTCAAGCGCGACGCCGACATCGCCGAGGCCGAAGCCGTGCGCGACTCGCGCATCAAGAAGGCGGCGGCCGAGGAGGAGGGCACGCGTGCGGAGCTGACGCGCGACACGATTGTCGCCGAGGCGACGCGCGACCGCGAGCTGAAGGTCGCCGCGTTCCGGCGCGACCAGGACATCGCGCGCGCCGACGCCGACCAGGCGTACCACATCCAGGAGGCCCGCTCGAAGCAGATCGCGGTCGAGGAGCAGATGAAGGTCGAGCTCGTGCGCAAGGAGCGCGAGATCGATCTGGAGGAGAAGGAGATCCGCCGGCGCGCCAACCAGTACGACGCCGAGGTCAAAAAGAAGGCCGACGCCGAGCGCTACGCGATCGAGCAGAACGCCGAGGCCGACAAAGTCCGCCGCATGCGCGAAGCCGACGCGCAGCAGTACCGCATCGAGGCCGAGGCGCACGCCAACGCCGAGCAGAAGCGCGTCGAGGGCGCCGCGATCGCCGACGCCGAGCGCGCCCGCGGAACGGCGGAGGCCGACGTCACGCGGCTGAAGGGACTCGCCGAGGCAGAGGCCAAGGCGAAAATCGCCGAGGCGTTCCGCATGTACGGCGAGGCCGCCGTGCTCGACATCGTCGCGCGGATGCTGCCCGAGCTCGCCGAGCGCATCGCCGCTCCCCTGTCGAGCATCGACAAGCTGACGATCGTCGACACCGGCTCCGGCGACGGCGCCGCGCGCCTGAGCAACTACGTCACGTCGCTGATGGCGACGGCGCCGGAGATGCTGCGCAGCGTCAGCGGGATCGACGTGCAGGCGCTCATCACGAAGCTCACCAACAGCGCCGCCGTCGCCCCGACAGCGACCGTCGTCGACGGCGCGCCCGCGGCCGGACAGCCCACGGATCGTCCGGTCGCGTAACGCACAGCAATCCAGCCATCGCAGAATGAACACGACCACGCTCACCTGCCCGCGCTGCTCCAGTCCGATGGAGCTCGGGGTTCTCGTCGATCACAACTACAGCGGCTACGCGCAGCCGGAGTGGCTCGAGGGCGAGCCGCGCACGTCGATGCTCACCGGCGGGCTCAAGGTCAAGGGACAGACCTACGACGTGATCACTTATCGCTGCAGTGGCTGCGGATACCTCGAGAGCTATGCACACCTGCCGAAGGAGTAGCCGCATGCGACGCCAGCACACACACGCGCTCGCGATCCTCGCGCTCGGCGGTATCGTCTCGACCGCCGCGCACGCGCAGTCGACGGGCAACCAGGGACCGCCGAGCTTCCGCCAGCAGTTTGCCGACATCGCCCGCAATCCCGAGCGGCTCGACGACTCGACGCGCCTTGCGAAGCTCTTCGCGGTGAGCTGGGAGTACGGACTGCACGAGTACCCCGAGTGGGCGAGCGAGCTCGGGCGCAAGGGCCGCGAGGGCGAGTGGAACGACAACTCGCTGGCGGCGGAGGATCGGCGCGATGCGGAGATCGCCTGGAGTCTCGAGGCGATCCGCTCGATCGATCGCTCGAAGCTCGGTCCGAGCGACCGTGTCAACTACGACCTGTTCCTCAAGGGCATCGAGTCCTCGATCGAGGGCAACAAGTATCCCGGCCGCTACCTCGCGATCAACCAGCTCGGCGGCGTGCAGCAGGACATCGCGCAGTCGCTCGGCTCGATGCCGGCCGACGACCTCGCCGACTACGAGCACATGATCGAGCGGTTGGAGACCGCATCGAAGCTCGTCGACAACACGATCGAGCGCCTGCGCATCGGACTCGACCGCGGGGTGACGCCTCCGCGCGTGACGCTCGCGGCGGTGCCGGAGCAGATCCGCGTCAACCTCGTCGACGATCCGATGAGCGGACCGATCCTCCGTCCGTTCACGAAGATGCCCGCGACGATCCCCGAGGCCGACGCGCGCCGGCTGCGCGAGCGTGCGTCGGCGATCTACGCGTCGTCGCTGCGTCCGGCGTTCCAGCGGCTGTACGACTACTTCACCGGCACGTACCTGCCGAAGACGCGCGAGTCGATCGGGCTCAGCGCGATGCCCGAGGGTGAGGCGTGGTATGCGTTCCGCGTCCGTCAGTCGTCGACGACCGATCTGACCCCGCGGCAGATCCACGAGCTCGGGCTCCGCGAGGTCGCGCGCATCCGCGGCGAGATGGAGAAGGTCATGCGCGACGCGTCGTTCAACGGCACGCTCGCCGAGTTCATGACGTTCCTGCGCACCGATCCCCAGTTCTTCCACACCGACACGACGAGCCTGCTGCAGGGCTACCGCGACATCGCCAAGCGCGCCGACCCGGGACTCATCCGGCTCTTCGGCCGCCTGCCGCGGCTCCCCTACGGCGTCATCGCGACGCCGTCGTTCATGGAGCGCTCGGCGCCGACGGCGTACTACTACTCGGGCTCGCTCAAGGGAGGCAGGCCAGGATTCTTCTATGCGAACACCTACCTGCTCTCGTCGCGGCCGAAGTGGGAGATGGAGGCCCTGACGCTGCACGAGGCGGTGCCGGGACATCACCTGCAGATCGCACTGGCGCAGGAGATGGAGGAAGGCCCGGAGTTCCGCAAGTACGACTCGTACACGGCGTACGTCGAGGGGTGGGGCCTGTACGCCGAGAGCCTGGGCACGGAGATGGGATTCTATCAGGATCCCTACTCGAAGTTCGGACAGCTCACCTACGAGATGTGGCGCGCGATCCGACTGGTCGTCGACACGGGGATTCATCAGTTCGGATGGTCGCGCGATTCGGCGATCAGCTACTTCCGCGCGAACGCTGCGAAGACCGAGCACGACATCGCCGTCGAGGTCGACCGCTACATCGTCTGGCCGGGACAGGCCGTCGCCTACAAGCTCGGCGAGCTCAAGATCAAGGAGCTCCGCCGCCGCGCGACCGCCGAGCTCGGCGCCCGCTTCGACGTACGGGCCTTTCACGACACGGTCCTCGGAAGCGGCGCCGTGCCGCTGGACGTGCTCGAGACGATCGTGACGCAGTGGATCGAGGGGGTGAAGAGGGGGTCGTGACGCGCGGCACGCTCGGGCTTCCAGGCACTCCTCGGAATACCTCCTTCCCCCATTCAGGCGCGACCTCGTCATCCTCCTATGTGAAAAGTCAAGGGCACCCAGCGGAAAAATCAGTTTCCGATGAGAGAGCTCGTGGCACCCAGCCGCATTGGGCAAGCTCCGCCGGAGAGTATCGTGGGCACTACGCCCCCTACACACTCTTCTTGT
>DATLHO010000245.1:0-7082 GCA_035539855.1 Kapaibacterium sp. (SeqCode)
CGGCCGAGAGAGCGAGGAGAAGAGCGATCGGTTTCATGCGTGCACCCTGTCGTTTGAGTGCAAACATGCTCCTCCGCCGAGGTGTCGATGTCACCGAACTGTCAGGGTTCCTCCACGATTCTACCTATCAGTGGGCGCTGTGCGGTGGCTGACATCCGACACGTACTCTTCGCGCAATGTCTTGAACACTGCTCCGATCACGGCTTCACCTCGGGCGGGTGCGGGATGTGTCGACGACAAAGATCCGCGTCCTGCCGCTCTCAAAGCAAACGCCCGGCGGTACCGTCTGTCCCGGTCTCATCCTACCGGTGTCGCGGAGCGCCGCGGCACCCCTGCGAAACCGATCCTATTGATGTCCCGTCGGCTCCTGCGAGCCACCGATGGCAGCAATCGTCACATCTCACCGTGCCGATCTCCCAGTCAGGCGGCGGCCGTCGTCATTCGACTTTTCCTACCTTGCCGACATGCACGGCTTTTGCCTGATCCTGCTTGCGCTCGGCGCTCTCCTGACCGCCGACGCCGCTTACGCCGACACCCTTCGGCATTACGATCCGACCGGTCAGTGGCGCTACATGCAGTACGGCGACATCTTCGCCGAGCGCTTCCGTGTCGATCGTCCTCTGTTCGTACGGAGCATCACACTGCGCCACGCCCGTCGCGGTAATGTTCCGAGTGGAGTCTTCGATTACCGCCTGCGGATTCTTGGTGGCAACGGCGGCGACGTCTATCCGCGCGACGATGACGATCTGATCGAGCCGATCGATCTGACGTGGGAGGCCCTGTCCGAGCCGATCGTCACCATCCCCCTTCCAACTCCGGCGCGCGTGACCGACGAGCAGTTCTTCGTCGCCATCGAAGTCTCCGAGGGCAGCAAGGTCAGCCCCGTCGTCCTTTGGTGGGGACACGATGCGCTCTGCGCCGACGACACCGGCGAGCTCTTCTACACGAGCGTCTGGCGCAATCGTCACGACACGGCGTGGTACAGCATGAGCTCTCCTTACTGGATTGACGCGGCCGTCGAATACCTGCCGGCCGTGTCTCCGGGCTACGTCGACGCGACGGCCGCGTTGGGACTGCCACGCGATCTTCCCGCGCGCTCGATCGCCTGGGGCGATCTCTCCGGGGACGCCGCGAGCGATCTGCTCGTCGGCGAGCGGCTCTTCCGTGGAAGCGAGGCCGGCCCGTTCACCGAGATCACGAGCCTGCTCGGTCCGCCTGCGATGCCGTCGGTCGGGACGATCTTCGATGCCGACGGTGATGGCGACGAGGACATTCTGTTACTGAAGCTCGGTGGCGGCGCGACACTCCATCGCAACGATGGCAACGATCGGTTCACCTCCGTTGCGGTGTCGATCCCGACCGCGCCGCGCCCGTCGAGCATCAGCGTCGCCGACTTCGACGGCAACGGAACGCTCGATCTCTTCATCGGCCAGGCGCATCCGATCGCGGACCTGCCGGGCGGTGAGCTCATCCTCGTCGCGAACAACGGCGGCCTCACCTTCAGCGATGTCACTCCCCTTCTCGGCGACGTCGTCTGCGCGTCCGGTGACGTGCGCGGTGCGATCTGGACGGATGTCGATGACGACGGCGATCCCGATCTCCAGGTCGTCGACGCGATCAACGGCAACCGGATCTGGCGCAACGATCGACTGGAGCGCGGCAGCCGCTTCGTAGAGTTGAGCGGCGATGCGGGGTGGATCGGGGCGACCGAGGGAATGCTCAGCGGTGGAGACTGGGGGGACTTCGACAACGACGGCACGCTCGATCCACTGCTGCCACGCCACGGCCGTCAGACCACCGGCGTCGCGCGCAATCGGATCGCGGCGGAGAAGCGATTCACGTCGCTCGCCGGCGCGGGACTGCGTCGCGAGGGCAGGCAGTCGAGCGGGACATGGGGGGATATCGACAACGACGGACGACTCGACATCTTCGCGGCCGTCGATTCGCGCTGCCGGTATGCGGAGATCTATCGCCAGCGGACGGCCGGCAGCTTCACGCCATCGACGTTCGATCTCGGCCTCGCGCATCGCTCGCTCGGTCCCGACGGCACGTTAGCCGACATCGATGGCGACGGCCGACTCGATCTCGCGTGCGGCGAGGAGGGTCACTTCCGTCTCTTCCGCAACGTGATGACGTCGAGCGGCACTTACGTTGCGATCGACCTTGCGAGCCCCACGGGCGTCGTCGGAGCACGCGTGAGCGTGCGCGCCGGCGGGCTCACGCACACGCGCGAAGTGCACGCCGGTCGAGGACTTCTCGCGCAAGATCCCTCGCGCATTCATGTGGGACTCGGCACCGCCGGGAGGATCGAGGAGATCGTCGTCCGTTGGCCCGCCGGCACGCCGAAGCGCGAGCGATTCTCTGTCGATGCGATCAATCGCACGCACTCGCTGCTGCAGGGTACCGGCATCGCCATCGACTGATGCCGGGCGATCAGTGCTCGACGAAGAGCTTTTCGATCGTCTCTCCGCTGCCGCACCACAGACGCAGGAAGTACCCGCCGCTTCCGACGCCCGAGACGTCGAGGCGATGGACCGCGACGCCGGCCGGTATCGTGCCGCTCAGCACGCGGCGCCCGATCTCGTCGAAGAGCTCGAAGCGCTGTGCCGCATTCGGTACCGGCGAGAGCGCCACGTCGACATGGCTCGCGCGAATCGGATTCGGCTGCACCGTCACCGCCGAGACGCATGACTCGCCGTCGCCGGGAGGATTCGGATCAGGGTCGTGATCGGGATCCGGATCAGGGTCGGGATCTGGGTCAGGATCGGGGTCGGGGTCGACTGGAACATTCACCAGCACGCTCTTCTGCAGACAGAGCCGGCAGTAGGTGCCGCTGTCCTGGAATGCATAGAGCGTCACGCGGCAGTCGCGACAGTCGTCGCCGAAAACGTGCGACGGCGAGCGCGTCGTGTCGATCGTCCCGTCGCCGAAGCTCCAGACCCACCGCGCATCGCCGGTCGATCGATTGACGAAGGTGATCGGCACACCGGGCTCGACGACGGTGCCGGGCCCGTCGAACGCGATCGCGACCGGCGGAAGCACGGCCACGCGGATCGTGTCGGCGGTTTCGCGCCCGCAACGGTCGAGCATCCTGACCGAATATTCGCCACTCTCGCGCACCACGATCTCGCGACCGAGCGCGCCGTTCGACCAGTTGATCGAGAAACCGTCGAAGGGCACCGAGAGGCGCAGCGTCTCGCCATGACAGAGCACGGTATCGCGCCCGAGATCGATCGCCGGCGCGGTTTCCTCTCCTCCGTTCGACGTCGCCAGGATCGTCCCCCTGTCGGTGATGGCGATGCCGACGCTGTCGTTCGCGAAATCGACCGCGATGATCGTCTCGGCGACGCCGGAGCACTGCATCCGCCACGTGACTCCGCCATCGGTCGACTTGACGATCGCGCCACCGTCGCCGACCGCATAGCCGACACCCGCCGATGGGAAGTGCACATCGTTGAGCGCGGGAGTGCGCAGCGGCACGTCGGCGTCGCGCCACGTCTCTCCCCCGTCGACGGTGTAGATCGCGATCGCCTTTCGCCCGTCACGCTCGATCGGAAGCGCCCCGACGACGACCCCGCGCACGGCATCGGTGAACTCCATATCGCGATACTCGAACGGCTCGAACGCGTCATTGTACTCGAGGTCGCGGCGACGCCATGTCACACCGCCGTTCGTCGTCGTGGCAAATGCCGAGAGCCTCTGCTCGCCCTGCACCATGCCAGCATAGGCAACCATCGGTGTCGGCGCCGTGAACATCCGCGCGTCGATCGTCCAACCATCGACCATGGGCTCGGTCCACTTTCGCCCCCCATCGGTCGAGCGAAGCAGGCGGTAACGCACATGCGGCTCGAGCTCCGCCACCGCGTAGACGAGACTCCTCGTCGCGTACCACACGCGTGCGCCGACGCCATCGGACTCACCCGGGAAGTCAACCATGTGTCGGAACCACGAGAGCCCGCCGTTGGTCGTTCGCGCCGCGTTCTCGTTGGCCCATGCGAAGCCGTTGACGGAGTCGAGAAAACTGAGCGAGACGAAAGTGCCGTCGACCATGAGCGACTTCTCGAACCACGTCTTGCCGCGATCGGTCGTCTTGAGGATCGTCGGCCGGTACATGCGGCCTGCCACGAAGCCAACGCTGTCGTTGACCATGTGCGCGGCATAGATCTCGCCGGCGCGGGTCGCGCGCACGATCCACTGCGCCGGCATCTGCGATGTCGCGAGAAGCATGACGAGCATGACGACAATCGTCCGGACTGCGAGCATGGTACGCTTTCGAATCAAGTGAGGATGCCGTCCATTGCCTATCTGGCGAGCGCGAAGCGTGCCGGGAAGTACCTGCCGTCGACCGACACGACGACGAAATACGAGCCGCCCGGCAGTCGCGAGATGTCGAGGAGCGCATCGCCGCTTGTCTCGGTCTGAACCGGAACGGCGATCCGGCGTCCGAGCGGGTCGTGCAGCACGACCGAGGGAGTGCCGGCATGCTGGCCGGGAACCGTCACTCTCGCACGTTCGCCGGCGTGATCGATGGAGACAACCGCGCGCGGCGTCCACGTCTCGGGGGTGGTCGGGATCGCCGACGGCTGCTGAGGAAGGTGCCACATCGTTATGTCGAACGTGTGAATCAGGATCCTCCCCTCGGCATCGATCCTCGCTGATGTCCAGCCGGTCACCGCGAGCGGATCGAAGAAGCGGAACTGCTCGGCGAATGTGGTCGGGTCGAGCGCGAGCACCCCGTCGCTGCCGATGAGAACGTAGCGCCGATCGGGCGTGACGGCCACGCTCCAGACCCCGATCTTCGATGTATGCACAACGGCCGGCGGCGTGTCGGCGGGATCGCTCAGTCCGAAGCGCAGGAGCGAGGCGGCTGGACCTGCGACGAGGAGCGCGGTGTCACCTGCGGCAAACGCCATCTGCTGAACCTGCGAAGAAGTTCCGATGCGGCGCACGACTTGCAGCGTGCCGGCCCGATCGAAGATGCGGACGTGCTCTCCGTCGGCGGTCGCGATCAGCCGCTCGTCGCTCGAGACGGCAAGGGCGACGATCCCTTTCGGATGTTTCGGCAGAACGAGCTCCGGCGGCACCGGCCGCGGGGCAAAGATGCTGAGCCCTCCGTCCTCCTGCGCCACGAGAATCCGCGCTCCGTCGTCGAGGAACGCGACCGCCGTAGCTGCACGAATATCGAGGTTCAGATCGACAGCATGCATTCCGCTGGCGACGGTGAAGATCCCGAGTCTCTGAAATCCGCCCACGCCCGGATAGACGACGGCAAGCAGATGTCCCTGGTTGGTGAGCGCCATCGGGTTTTCCCGTGGGAAGCCCGGTAGCGCGATCCGCGCGAGCGTCTCGCCCGTCGACGTCCGGAGCAGAGTCACTCCTCGCGTCGTTGACACAGCGCTCACATCACCGTTGCGCGCAATCGCGGTACCTAGGTGCTGCCGGTCGATCGAGCCTGGCAGGCTCGCGATCGTCGCGCCCGTCGCGATGTCGAGTTGCCTGAAGCGCCCGTCTCCACTGCTGACGATGATGCTCCGGTCGTCCGGCGCGGCCACTAGGTGGTAAAAGGGCAACAGTGTAGTGTCGATCGCCAGGTCGCGGACATGCCGTCGCGTCGTCAGGTCCCACACCCGCAGTGCGGTGTCGGCGGCGTTCGACGCCGATAGTGTGACACCATAGCGCCCGCCCTCGACGAAGGCCATGTGGCTGAAGGAGTAGCCGTGCCAGAATCGGGCGAGGGAATCGCCCGTGACGGCATCGACGAGACGGATACTCTCGCCGTTGAAGGCGGCAATCGCGCGTCCCGAATCGACGTAGGCGACGATGCTTCCGCCCGCGCCGATCAGTGGCGAGCTCCATCGAAGCTCGCCCGTCGCCGTCGACCAAGTCGTGACGCCGTCACCGTCGACGTGCGCGATCGTTTCGTCGTCGGCCGAGAGCGCGATCCCTCCGGCAGCATTCTCCTTGATCAGCCGGATCGCAGCGAGCGACGGCACCGCGTAGATCACGATGCCGAGCGAGTTCAGAACGATGAGTCGCTGGCCGTCGGAAGTGAAGACTGCCTGCCACGGCTTGTATCCTGGGACTGCAGCGACGACGCGCCCGGTGGCCACCTCGCGCAGCGCGAGCGAGTCGCCGCGCAGCACCCACGCCATAAGCCTGCCGTCAGGTGCAATCGACCGTCCGTTGCGAAGACCGGTCGCGGGATACTGTTCGGTGTACGTAGCGAGGAGCTCTCCCTGGGGATAGCTCCACCGGCGCAGGATGCCGCTGACACTCGTGACGATCGTCGAGGCATCGGGGAAGCCGAGGATCGACGACGCATACGGCGAGCGGCGAGCCCAGACGAGCTCACCCCACTGCGCGCTGACGGGTATCGCCATCATGGCGGCCAGAAGGCATGTGACGAGAGAAAGAAGGCGCAGTCGAGTCGTCATTGTCCTTATCGAATGAGTGAGCGTATCGACGGGGAGTCGCGGAAAGATACTCCGCCTCATCGGCGTTGTTCGAAGACGGCGCTCGCTCCGCCCTCGACGTAGCCTGAAGGCTCTTCATCGCTGCGCTGCAGCGACGTCGCGGCGATGCGCTTCGGCGGCTCGTTGGCTGCCGAGAGGATTGCGGCGAGAACGAAGAAGCCGATGATCAGGAGCAGAACGAGGATGCTGACGAAGAACGACATGACCGTGACCGCTATCGTTGAGAGTATCGTTTACGGGACCGCGCCGACCCACTCGGTCGGGATCGCCACTCGATTCGCCGAGGCTCACCTTCAATGTCCGCGAAGAGAACGCGGTGCTCAACGGAGGGCATCTGACCATCGCAAGCGACAATCGAGACAGCTAAAGCCAGTCCGCTTAACAGTCCGCGAGTTGCCATTGGCTTCCTACATCTGTCGATCTTGGGTGTGTTCGATTGACCGACGACGTCCTCGTGAGACGCGACTCAATATCGACCGACCTTCAGCCTGTCGGCGACATCGAGAAATTTGCTGCGCCATGTGGAATACCCGGCGCTGCTCCCTAACGACCATACGTTGTTGACGTCGTACACAGTATCGGATACAATTGGCAGCGCGCCATTGGACG
>DATLHO010000246.1:0-16187 GCA_035539855.1 Kapaibacterium sp. (SeqCode)
GACACCGAGACCAACTGCACGACCAGCCGCCGCATCCCCCCCTCGCCGAATACGGAGAGGGGGGGATGCGGCGGCTGGTCGTGCAGTTGGTCTCGGTGTCCCCTCGGCCGCAGGCCGTGTCCCCTCGCCGCAGGCGTGTCCCCTCGGCCGCAGGCCGTGTCCCCTCGCCGCAGGCGTGTCCCCTCGGCCGAAGGCCGTGTCCCCTCGCCGCAGGCGTGTCCCCGCGCCGCAGGCGCTACTCCTCGTCGAGGGAGCGGCCGGTGAAGATTGAGCCGATCATGTCGCGGTAGCTGACGTGTGACTCGACTTCCTCCTTGGCGATCTTCGAGTTCTGGTGGAGGCCGTCGAGGACGAACTCCATGGCGGTCGCCATTTCGTGGACGTTGGCCGCGTCGACTTTCAGGTGGCGCGCGGTGAGCTCGGCGAGGCCGGGCACGCGTGAGAGCTCGCGGTAGAAGGCGTCGAAGGGCATGCGGTCCTCGAGCTCGATGAGGTTGCCCTCAGTGAACCACTTCAGGACCGGCGCGTAGGGATCGGCCGCCGCGGCCTTGTCCTTGTCGCGGCGCGGACGCTCGAGAGGGTTCGGGAAGTACATCGCGAAGACCTCGCGCACCGCCTTGCCGACGAGCGCGCGCGCGACCTTCAGCGGTCCCTCCTGCTCGCCTTCGAAGACCAGCTCGACCTTCCCGGTGATCCCGGGCAGGGCGTGCTGCAGGTCGATGATCCGCGGCACGACGACGCTGTCGCCGGTGAGGATCGCGCGACGCTCGGCGTTCGAGACGAGCGCCTCCATCGTCGTGATCGTCATGCGCGCCGAGACGCCCGACTGCTGGTCGACGAACTCGGACTTGCGCGCCTGCACGGCGATCATCTCGACGACCTGCTCGATGTACTCGGGCATGATCAGCGTCCCGTCGGTCTCGCGCACTGTCCACGACTCGCTGCGTGTGATCTCCATGCCGTGCTCGAGCGTCTTCGGGTAGTGCGTGAGGATCTGCGAGTCGATGCGGTCCTTCAGCGGCGTGATGATCGCGCCGCGGTTGGTGTAGTCTTGCGGATTGGCCGTGAACACCATCACGACGTCGAGCGGAATGCGCACGTTGAAGCCGCGGATCTGAATGTCGCGCTCCTGCATGATGTTGAAGAGTCCCACCTGGATGCGCGGCTGCAGATCGGGCAGCTCGTTGAGCACGAAGATGCCGCGGTTGGTACGCGGAACGATGCCGAAGTGGATCGCGGACTCGTGCGAGAACGTCAGGCGCTGGTTCGCCGCCTTTATCGGATCGATGTCGCCGATCAGGTCGGCGATCGTCACGTCGGGTGTCGCGAGCTTCTCGCCGTAGCGCTCGGAGCGATGAACCCATTCGATCGGCGTCTCGTCGCCCGCCTCGCGCACGAGGTCACGCGCGTAGCGACTGACGGGCGCGAAGGGATTGTCGTTGACCTCCGAGCCCCTGACGATCGGCACGAACTCGTCGAGCAGCAGCGGCAGCATCCGCGCTACGCGCGTCTTGGCCTGTCCGCGCAATCCGAGCAGCAGGATGTCATGCCGCGCGAGGATCGCGTTGACGAGCTGCGGCACGACGGTCTCATCGAATCCGATGATCCCCGGAAAGAGCTGCTCGCGCTCGCGGAGCTTACGCACGAGGTTGCGCCGCATCTCATCCTTGACCGGCAGGATCTCGTAGCCGGACTCCTTGAGCATTCCTAGCGTGACTGGGCGGGTGGTCATTGGCGTTACGGTGTAGTGAATCGTCCGGTGAAGATACGCCGTCGGACATGATTGCGGATTCCGCGCACCGCCGGACGAGTGCCCCATCGCCCGTACCTTCGCCTCCACATGAAGATCCTCGTCATCCGCTTCAGCTCCGCCGGCGACATCATCCTCACGTCGCCCTTCGTTCGCGCGCTGCGCCGGCGCTATCCCGATGCCGAGGTACACTTCGCCGTCAAGGAGGAGTTCGCGTCGCTGCTCGAGCATTCACCGCACGTCGACCGTCTCATCACACTGCCACGCGGCGCGGGCTTCGCGACACTGCTGCGAATGAAGTCGGCGCTCATCGCGGAGCTCGGCGGCGAGTACGACATCGTCTTCGATCTCCACGATTCGCTCCGCAGCCGTCACCTGCGCTTCGGGATGGGTCGCGCGGTGGCGGTGGTGCGCAAGCCGACGCTGGACAAGTGGCTGCTGGTGCATCGCAAGATCGACCGCATGCAGCCGGTCGTGCCGATCCCGCTGCGCTATCTCGAGACCGGGCGCCCGTTCAGCATCGAGGACGACGGCGAGGGACTCGAGCTGCACATCGGCGGCACGCTTGCGCCGATCGCGCCGGCGGCGGGTCGGCCGACGATCGGCCTGGCGCCGGGCGCGCGCCACTTCACGAAGCGATGGCCGGCCGAGCGCTACCGCGAGCTCGCCGGCGCGCTCGTCGCGCGCCTGGACGCGCGCATCGTGATCTTCGGATCCGACGACGATCGCTCAGCGGGAGCCGAGATCATCCGGGGCCTTCCCGACGCGGTGAACCTCGCCGGCCGCGCCACGCTGCTCGAGGCGGCCGCGGCATGCGACGTCTGCGACGTCGTCGTGACGAACGACTCGGCGATGACCCACGTCGCGGCCGCGCGTCGCCGTCCCGTCGTGACGATCTTTGGCTCGACCGCGCAGCAGTTCGGCTTCGGGCCGTTCAGAACGCCGTCGGCGGTCGTCGAGAATGTCGGCCTCCACTGCCGCCCATGCACGACGATAGGACGCGCGAGCTGCCCCGAGGGGCACTTTCGATGCATGCTCGAGATTGGGAGTGAGGAAGTGGCGGCGGCGGTGGTGGCGGCGCGGCAGAACGCGAGATCCCCAAGGAGATGACAGGGGCGGGGGCGCCTCGACCCTCACAGCGCGCGCATCTGTCACCCCCGGAGGGGGTCTCTCCTTCGGTACGACGGCCGCATGTGGGTCGGTTGGGTAGTGCGAGGGCGGCCGCCTGCGGTGGCCGCTCGAGAGCATCGGCAGTGTTCTATCGCGTCATGCGGTGATGCGAACCCTAAGAAAGATCCCCAAGGGGATGACAGGGGCGCCCCTTCTGAATAGGCGAGGCCCCGAGCGCGCTTGGCGCGCTCGGGGCCTCGTTCCAATACGACCCGCATCTGTCACCCCCGAAGAGGGTCTCTCTTTCGGCCCCAAGGGGATGACCGAGCCCGCTCCCTACGCAGCCACCCCGGCCGCGATCATCTCGCGCAGGCGCAGAATCACGTAGTGGAAGATCACCGTGTGCACGCTCTCGGCCGTGCACATGTCGTTGAGCGGAACGTGCACGCAGTGCGCGGCCATCGTGCGGAGCTTGCCGCCGTCGAAGCCCGTCACGCCCCAGGTCTCGAGACCGCTCGCGTTGGCGAGCTCGATCGCGCGCAGGATGTTCGGGCTGTTGCCCGATCCCGAGATCGCGATGACCATGTCGCCCGGACGCTGGAACGTGCGCAGCTGCTGCGAGAAGATCTGGTCGTAGCCCTCGTCGTTGCCGAGCGCCGAGATGAATGCGACGTTGTCGGTCAGCGCCAGGGCGCGCACGCGGCGATCCTCGTTCTTGAGGTCGAGACAGGTGCCCTTCGCGAGATCCTGCGCGAGGTGGCTGGCGCTGGCCGCCGAGCCGCCGTTGCCGATGACGAAGATCGTCGCCCCGCGCTCGAATGCCGCGTGGATCGCCTCGATGAAGGAGTCGACCTCCGCCACGTCGACCGAGTCGATCGCCTTCTGCGTGTAGGCCTTGTAGTCGGTAAAGTTCATCATCGTCTATTTCCAGCTGTAGCGTTGCTGATTGAAGATCACCTTGCTGCCGTGCGGGTCGAGCATGAAGGGCATCTCGCGGTATCCGCCGAGCTGCGCGCGCAAGCTATCCTGCTCCGGCCGCCGGCAATAGACCATCAGAAATCCCCCTCCCCCCGCGCCCGAAATCTTGCCGCCGAGCGCGCCGCCGGTCATCGCCGCGTCGTACATCGAGTCGATCGTCTCGTTGCTGATGCCGTTGGCGAGGCCCTTCTTGATCGCCCAGCTGCGTCCGAGCACCTCGCCGACCGCGTCGAAGTTCTGCTCCATCAGCAGCTCGCGCACCTCGACGGCGAGCGCCTTGATCTCGTCGTGATACCCGATCGTGTCGACGAGAATCCGCTCGCGCTGCTCGGCCAGCACGCTGCCGGCCTGGCGCACGATGTTCGTGAAGAACAGCAGGAGATTGCTTCCCAGACGCCGCCCCGCCGACGGCGGCAGCGACAGCCGCTCGACGTCGACGGTGTCGTCGTCGTTGAAGCTGAACGCGCAGAGTCCCCCGAAGGCCGCGATGTACTGGTCCTGCTTGCCGATCGGCTTGCCGAGGATGTCGATCTCGATCTCGCACGCCTCGCGCGCCAGGCGCTCGGGCGTGACCTGCTCGCCTCGGAACTGGTAGAATGCGTTGAGCAATCCGACCGTCAGGCTCGATGAGCTGCCGAGCCCCGAGCCCTCCGACGGAATGTCGGCCATCATCGCGATCTCGAAGCCGTGGGTCATGCCCGACAGCCTCGCGGCCTCGCGGACGAGATCGTGCTGGATCTCATCGATCGAGTCGACGATCTCCTTCTTCGAGTAGTCGACGTAGATCTTGTCGTCGTAGCGCTCCTTGACGATGACGAAGACGTACTTGTCGATCGCGGTCGAGACGACGTAGCCGCCGCGCGCGCGATAGTAATCCGGCAGGTCGGTGCCGCCGCCGGCGATGCTGATGCGAAGAGGAGTCTGCGTTATGATCATCGATGCGGGCGATGCGATAACAGCCGGAGGCCGTGGGAGCGATCTAGCGCTGCGCGGACGCAGCGCGCTCTTCGGCGACGCGGTAGAGATCGTTGTACGAAGCGATCATTCGTGAAAGGGTATAGCTGCTCGTGACGTGCTCGCGGCCGGCGGCGCCGAGACGCTCGCGCTGGGCTGCGTCGGCGCCGAGCTCGTCGAGGCATCGCGCGAGATCGTCGATCGATCCGACCACGCGCCCGGTCTCGCCGTCGTGCACGTGCTCGAGCAGGCCGCCGCCGTCGGAGCAGACGACCGTCGCAGTCCCCTGGTACATCGCCTCGACCGCGGCGTTGCCGAAGGACTCGAGCTCGGTCGATGGGAGTACGAAGACATCCATCGCGCGCATGTAGTCGCCGACACGTCGGACCGCGCCGGCAAAGATCGTGCGATCGGCAATGCCGCGCTCGCGGGCGCGCTCGCGGAGCGCTTCGAGCGAGGGCCCGTTGCCGAGCACGAGCAGGCGGAAGCTCTCGTGCGGAAGGCGCGCGCAGGCGTCGATGAGCATGTCGATCCGCTTCCAGTCGCGCAGCTCCGCGGCGGTGCCGATGAGCGTCGCGCCGTCGTCGGCGATGCCGAGCTCGGCGAGGATCTCCTCGCGCGGGCGCGTCGCGTCGTGCAGCGAGAGCTCCAGTCCGTTGTACGTCACCTGCCACTTCTCGAGCGGCACGCCGAAGAGCCGCTCGCCCGCGCGACACGCGTGTGCGGTGTTGCCGGAGAACCCGTGAAAGTGGTTCCGCAGATACCATCCGGCGACCGCGTAGCGCATGCGTCGCAGTCCCGCGTGCTCGGCGTAGCCGGCGCGATTGGTGAAGACGCGGACGGCCGGACCCGCAAGCAGGCTCGCGGCGACCATCGTCATCTCCGTCGCGTGAAAGTGATGGATGTCGAACTCGGCGAAGACCTTCGCGAGCGAGCGCGCGCGGTGAATCTGGCGGTCGCTCTCGAGTCCCAGGTCGATGACGCGCACGCCGTGCTCGGCGAGGGCGTCGAAATAGTGATGTCCCCCCTGCGCCAGGATCAGCACCGGCTGGTAGGTCGACCCTTCGACCTGCGCGCGGATGAGCTGATAGACCGCACGGGTCATTCCGCCGAACGACCCGCTCCAGAGAACGTGCGCGACCTTTCTGTTCGAACGCCGGGCGGGCTTGCTCATCAAGCGGTCGGGATTCTTCCGGACGCGCCGCCGCCCGCGCTCGATGGCGGGTGCCGGACGGTCCTACTGTTGGGGACGTGTTGAGAGGAGATCCGATGGGCGCTCGAGGCGCGACCGCCACTCGAGCTCGGCACGGTGGAGACCTTCCAGGGTTCCGACGTCGCGCAGGTATCCCTCCACCGGCACGCCGTTCATTCTACCGATCATCGCCGGCATCACGTGGTTGCCGAGGTCGTACGGGAACGAAGAAGGGCAAACATATTCAAATAGGCCCGCTCGCGCAATGAACATGCCCGCCGACGCCAGGTCCCCCTTCGGGTGCTCCGGTTTTTCCTCGAACTCCTCGATCGTCCCGTCCGCGCCGAGCGTGACGATGCCGCAGGCGCGGGGATTCTCCGCGTGAAAGAGCCCGACCGTCAGCGGCGCGGGATGCTCGCTGTTGAAGCGCCGCAGCGCCGTCAGATCGACGTCGGTGAGGTTGTCGGCGTAGAGGATGAAGAACTGCTCCTCTCCCGCGACGAACCCTCGGTTCGCGTCGAGCGTTCCGGCGCTGCCGAGGAGCACTTCCTCCATCACGAGGTGGATCTTCACCGGTCCCCGATACTCCGCGGCGAACGCTCGCACGGGATCGGGAAGGTGATGTAGGTTGATGAGCACCTCGTCGACGCCGTGACGCTCGAGCTGGTCCATCCACCAGGAGAGCATCGGCCGGCCGCAGACGGGCACGAGGCACTTCGGGAGCGTCTCTGTGATCGGACGCAGGCGCGTGCCGAGTCCGGCGGCGAGGAGGAACGCTTTCACTGCTGTGCGATGATGGAGGAGCGGACGACGTTCATCTGCTTCATCGTGCGCTCGGCGTACTCGAGGATGTCCTCGATGTCGGTTTGCTCGCGCAGGTACTGGACGTACTCGCGGACCGAGTCGACGGCGGTGCGGCTCGGACGCCATCCGAGCGCGCGCAGCTTCGCGGTATCGGAGCAGGTGTGGCGGGTGTCGCCGAAGCGGAAGTCGCCAGGCACGAGCGGCTCGAGCTGCTCGAGGCCGTACTCGCGCGCGACGATCGCCGCGAACTCGCGCACGGTGTAGGCGTGTCCGCCGCCGACGCAGAAGACCTCGCCGGCCGCGCGCTCGTCGTCCATGACGAGCACGTTGGCGTCGACGACGTCGTGCACGTTGACGAAGTCACGACGCTGCATCCCGTCCTCGTAGATCGTCGGTGCCTTGCCGAAGTGGTAGTGCAGGCTGAAGATGCGGCAGGCGCCGGAGTAGGCATTGTAGAACGACTGCCGCGAGCCCTGGACGATCGAGTAGCGTAGCGCGACCGACGGGATGCCGTAGCGCTCGCCGAAGCGCATCGCCTGCTGCTCCTGCGAGTACTTGCTCAGCGCGTACGCGTTCGGCGGGTTCGCGTGCGTCTCGGGCGTCCATTGCCACTCGAGCGGACGGCCCTGGGCGTCGTGCCAGTCCCACTCCGCGCGCTCGAGCTGCGCGACCGGCCGCAGCGTCGGGCGCACGAGCTCGCCATCGGCCGTGCGGTACAATCCCTCGCCCTGCACGAACTGCGACGACGCGACGATCACCCGGCGCACGTCGAGACGGTCCTCGACGATGATCTCGTAGATCAGCGCGGTCGACACCGCGTTCGTGTGGAAGAAGGTCGAGAAGTCGTTGAGGTAGTCCTGATAGGCGGCCAGGTGGAAGACGACGTCGACGCCGGCGAGCGCGCGCCGTAGCGTGTCCTTGTCGCGGACGTCGCCCTCGATCACCTCGATCTCCGGCGACAGGTACGCCGGCCTGCCCTTCAGGTGCACCGGCTTCTGAAAGTTGTCGAGCACGCGCACGCGATGGCCGAGCGCGAGAAGCCGGTCGGCCGTGTGCGAGCCGATGAAGCCGGCGCCGCCGGTGATCAGGATGCTGGACACGATGTTAAATGTTAGATGTCAGATGTCAGATGTTAGATGTCACGAGGCGCGGAGGCGATGGCGCGACTACCTCTGCTCTCAGGGTGACAGTCGGCAGCGTAAGGGTGCATCAGGTCGATCATACCGTACAGGCCTTGTGACATCTGACATCTAACATCTAACATCTGACATCTAACACTCACCCGCCGGCGAAAACGCCACTGCCCCCTCGCTCAATCTGTAGACGCCTTCGGTGAGCTCGTGCGTATCGGCGGTGTCGAAGTCGAGGCGGTCGCCCTTGATGCCGGCCCAGCCGATCCGTCGGGCGGGATTGCCGACGACGATCGCGAACGCCGGCACGTCGCGCGTGACGACCGCGCCGGCGCCGACCAGACAGTACTCGCCGAGCGTGTTGCCGGCGATGATCGTCGCGTTCGCTCCGATCGACGCCCCGCGCCGAATCAGCGTGCGCACGTTCTCGTCGTGGAAGACCCGGCTGCGCGGCATCAGGTCGTTTGTCAGCACGCAGTTCGGACCGAGGAACACGTCGTCCTCGACGGTCACGCCGTCCCAGATCGCGACGCCGTTCTTGACCGTGACCCGGTCGCCGATGACCACGCCCGACTCCACGAACGCGTGGTCGCCGATATTACAGTCGGCGCCGAGACGGGCGCCCTTCATGACGTGCGCGAACGCCCAGACCCGCGTCCTCTCGCCGATGTCCTCGGTCTCGCACAGCGCGCTCGGGTGAACGAAGAACGACACGACTACGCCACCCCCGAGGCAACGACGCCCGCGGTGGATCCCGGCGTCGTGCCGCCGATCCTGATCTGCGCCGAGATGCGCTCCAGAAGCTCGACCACCCGTGCGCCCATGACCCCATCGTTCGACAGCGCGGAGCCCGTCGTGATCGCGCGCACGAACTCGGCGCACTCGAGCCGCAGCGGCTCGTGCTGCTCGAGCTGCAGGATGTGAATGTCGCCGGCGGAGTAGCCGAGATGCACCGCCTCGGTGTCGGAGGCGTTGACGCGATTGTCGTTGCCCCGATCGTGCATCTTGACCTTGCCGTCGAGCGCGAGCATCTCGTCGTAGACGATCGTCGCGTTGTCGCCGAAGATCTGGACGAGTCGCGTCTTGTTCGACGACAGCCAGCTTACGTGCACGTGCGCGGTCGCGCCGCTCGGGAAGCCGAGCGAGATGTGCGCGTTGTCGATGAGGCCGCCGGTCTGGTAGCTGCTGCCGGTCGCCACGATCGAATCCGGCATTTCCCCGAGAAGGTGCAACAGGATCGACAGGTCGTGCGCGGCGAGATCCCAGATCACGTCGACGGTGGATTTCGGAGGACCCGGATTGATGCGCGTCGCGGTGATGTGATGGATGCCGCCGAGCCGGCCCGCCTCGATCTCGCGGGCGATCCGGCGCACGCCGGGGGCGTACTGGAAGATGTGACCGACCGCGAGCACCTTCCCGACCGTTCGAGCGAGGTCGACGAGCGACCACGCGTCGGCCGCGGTGTGCGCCATCGGCTTCTCGATGAAGACGTGCTTGCCGGCCTGCAGCGCGTGCTCGGCGATCTCGCGGTGGGTGGTCACCGGTGTGACGACGACGACGGCGTCGATGCGCTCGTCGTCGAGGATTGTCCGGTAGTCCTCGGTCGTCTCGATGTCCGGGTAGTTCTCCTGGATCAGCTCGAGGCGCCCGGGACGCAGGTCACTGACGGTTTGAACCCGTGCCTTGGGAAGGCCATGAAAGTTCCGAACGAGATTGGGTCCCCAGTATCCGCAGCCGATGATGCCGATCGAAGTCAACGTTTATGCTCCACCCCGTCCGAAGAACACGGTCGGGATCGTCTTGATCGCGATTTTCATATCCAGCCACACCGAGTAGTTCTGGATGTAGTACAGGTCGAGAATGATCGAGTCGTTGAAGGTCACGTCCTTCTTGTTGCGACCAACCACCTGCCAGAGTCCGGTCATTCCCGGGGTCACCAGGAAGCGCTGCTTGTGCCACTCGTCGAACTGCTCGAACTCGTACTGCAGGCACGGGCGCGGCCCGATCAGCGACATCTCGCCACGCAGGACGTTGTAGAGCTGCGGCAGCTCGTCAAGGCTGTACTTGCGCAGCAGCCGGCCAACCGAGGTCACGCGGGGATCGTTCTTGAGCTTCTCGGTCGTGCCGTTCTCGGCGATGATCTTGCGCAGATGCTCGATGTGCAGCGTCTCGTCGCGGTCGACGCGCATCGTCCGGAACTTGTACCAGGTGAACAGCCACCCGCTGCGACCGACGACCTGCGAGCGGTAGAAGATCGGACCCGGCGAGGTCAGCTTCACGGCCACCGCGATGATCGTCAGAATCGGCGAGAGCGCCAGCAGCAGCAGCAGCGAGCCGACGATGTCGACCGTGCGCTTCAGATGCCAGCTCGCGGTTTCGAGATCGCGCGGACGCAGCGTCATCGACTCGATGTAGTCGAACTCGTTGGTGCCGATGCGATGCGGGATGATCCGGAAGTGCTGCGTCGTGACCGTCACCGGCAGCGACGTCGCGCGACACTCCTCGATGATCTCCAGCAGGCGATGGTACGTCGTCTCGTTGATCGCGACGAAGATCTCCTCGACTTCGAGCCGGCGTGCGAGCGTCGCGACCTCGGCGATGCGTCCGAGGATCGGAAGACCGAGCACGCTGCGGCCGACCTTCGTCTCGTCGTCGTCGACGAAGCCGACGAGCTGCATGCCGAGCTCCGGCTGGTCGTGGATCATCGTCGCCAGCGACTGGCCCGCGCGCCCCGCGCCAACGGCGAGCACCCGGCGCTTGTTCGTGTTGTTGCGGCGCGAGCGCAGGTAGAGATGGCGGAATATCGCGATGCGGTAGACCGACAGCCCGATGAGCCCGCCGAAGATGTAGACGATCGTATGCGTGCGACTGTAGTCGACCAGCTCGCTGTTCTTGATCAGGAAGATCGCGACGATCTGCAGGATCCCCACATAGAGCATCCCCTTCGCCAGTGCGATGACCTGGTCGGAGCCGGTCGTGAACAGGCGATGGCGGTACAGGTGGAGCTCGCGGAAGATCGCAACCGCCACCAGCGACGAGACCGCGAAGAAGACGACTTCACTCGCGGTCACGCGATAGTCGAACAGCGACGCACGCGACAGCAGCATCGCGAACGTCAGAACGACGAGGACGAGAATGTCGGCCAGCGCGAGAATGACCTTCTGCGGACCGATCGCGCGTATCAGTTTCACCATAACGGTAGCGATGCCGGAAAGTCGTCGAAGCGGGGGGCAAATATCGAAGGCGGGTGTACGGTGCGCTGGATCCGCACCGCCACCAGGGGGATGGCAGGGCCACGCGATCCGATCAGTCATGCCCCCCGATCGGATCGTCGATGGGTTGCTCAGAATGTACGGATCATGTTCTCGATATCATAGAGCAGGCGCGGCCCCCCCGGCGCCCAGTCCCCCGTCCGCGTGCGACGCTCGAAGGCGACGCCGTCAAGATCCTCCGGTTTTTCGAGGAATCCGAGCAAACCGCGGCGCGCCAGTTCCTCGTCGATCGCGGCGCGTCGTCCCGTGAACATGCTCCAGGTCGGCACACCGAGCAGCGCGGACTCCCGGTTCATGGTCCCTCCCCCGCTGATCGCCACGTCCGAGGCGAAGAGCAGGTCCAGCCCGGGCAGCGCCCTCTCCGGGACGATCACGCGCGCTGCCGGTCGCTCCGGCAGCGCCGAGGCGACGAGCTCGCGCTCGAGTCGCGTCTTCGGCAGTACGACCACGGTTGCGCCCGCGGTCCCCGAGAGGCGCCCGAGCAGCTCCCGGCAGATCGCCTCGCTGCGCTCGTCGTGGTAGTTGCCGATCAGGCCCGGCGGCCTCACCGTCACCAGCAACTCGTCCTCGCCCACGCCGAGCATCGAGCGGAATCCCGGATCCGGACGGAACCCGGGCAGGTAGAGATCCTCCTTGAACCCCTCGTACCACGAGACCTTCTCGACGGGGATGCCCGCCTCGCGGAGGCGATCCTCCCCGATCGCGTCCGGACACAGCAGGCGCGCGGCCAGGCGGCGGAAGATCTCCATCTCCGTCCACTCGTAGTCGAACATCACGATCGACGGGACGCCGAGCATGCGTGCGGCGATGACCTGCGTGCGCGAGCCGTGGCTGAGTGCGATCTGCGGAGCGAATGCGCGCACGGTGCGCACGAGCTGCAGGGCGCGCACCGGGAGGTTGGCGACCTTGCGCAGCTTGTTGCGGCCGGCATGCCGTCCGACGGCGATCGCCGGGACGCCGAGCTGCTCGACGAGATCGAGCGTCTGCGCAAAGTCGCGCGCGGTGACGACGAGCTCCCAGCCGCGGGACTCGAGATGCCGGATCAGCGGCGCGAACAGCGGGACGTGCGGCGAGTTGTCGAGATCGATCCACAGGCGGGGCGTGCTCATGGCGTGGCCTCCGCATCGCGCACGAGCAGCGCGAGCGCGTGCAGCATCCAGACGTTCGACCAGCGCAGGTAGGCGATCCGGTTGCTGAAGCGGCGATGGATCTGGTAGATGAACGAGCCGTTGCGCGTCTGCATCGACCCGACGGTCCACAGCGCAACGCGCCAGGCGAGCGCGCGCTCGCCGAAGCGGACGAGCGTGACGATCGACTGCGCCGCGGCATGGGCGTCGATCGGGAAGAGCGCGTCGTGGTAGTACTTCGGAATCCGCCCGTCGACGAAGAAGCTCTCGCGATAGAAGCACCACCCGCGCTCGAGCGCGCCGCGATGTCGCGCGTCACCGCTGGCCTCGATGTAGTCGTCGAGCGCGCAGAGGACGTAGCCCGTGTGGAAGTTGTCGACGAACGTGCGGTGGTCGCCGCGGCTGTACGCCCACGATCCGTCCGGACGCTGATCGGCGACGACGGCGTCGACCGCCGCGCGCGCGGTCGCGAGCAGCGAGGACTCGCCGGTCAGCGCGCCGACACGCGCGAGCAGAGCAGCCCCGAGGATCGATGCGTTGTAGACCTGCTCGCGATCCTCCGGCGAGTAGCTGAAGATGAAGCCCGCCGGGTGTTCGGAGCGATTGAGGTCGCGGAGGATGAACTCGCAGGCGCTGCGCGCGCGCTCGAGGTATGCGGCGTTGCCGGTGACGCGATGAGCGTCGAGCAGGCCCATCCCGATGAACGCGGTCGAGACGACGATGGGCACGTCGGCGCGCTTGAAATCCGTACGCGTCTGCCAGTCGAAGTAGTACCCCCAGCACAGTCCGCTGTAGCCGCGCGCGGCGAGGCGATCGAGGTCATCGACGGTCGACGCGATCCGGTCCCGCGCCGAGCGATCGTCGATCGCGGCGTAGGCGGTGAGCGCCCATCCGAGGGAGATGGCGTTCTGCCGTGACTCGATGCCGAGCAGCGGCCGGATGTTCAGGGGCAGACGTCGCAGCGCCTGCAGCGCGACGAGGCGCGCGAGCCGGCTGCGGCCCAGCGGCGTGCGGCGGATCAGCGGACTCGTCAGCGCGTCGTGCGGCTCGATGCCGGCGTACCCGTGGCGCTCGAGCCACGCGCGCAGACGGCCGGCGGCGATCGCGATCGTTTCGCGATCGCGTCGGTCGACGCGGTGCCCCGCGGCGGATTCGGTGTTTGCTCGATTGCTCATCGGGTCTTCTGTGCCTCCAGCCAGGTCGCGAGCACGTGGAGCCCCCAGAGCCGGTGCGCGTTGTCCTCGCGGCCGGCGATGTGGCGATCGAGCATGCCGAGCGCGTAGCCGCGATCGATGACCGACGCGACGGGATGGCGCTCGTCGCCGAGACGCGCGCGCATGGCATCGGCGAGACCGCGCTTCATCCACGCGCGGATCGGCGTGCCGAAGGCGGCCTTCGGTCGGTAGATCACCTCCCGCGGCAGCCATCGCTCGGCCGCCTTCTTCAGCAGGTACTTCTGCACGCGTCCGTGAATCTTGTAGCGTGCCGGCAGACGTGCGGCGAACTCCACCATCTCCAGATCGATCAGCGGCGGCCGTGTATCGATCGACGCTGCCATCGAGGCCTTGTCGGTGTACGCGAGGTTGAGTCCGGGCAGGAACAGCTTCGTGTCGAGGTAGGTCATGCGATCGACCAGGGGCAGATCACGCACGCGCTCGCCGAGCTCATGATAGCGGCGCACCGCGTAGACCTCGTCGATCGATCGCGGGTCGAACGGCTCGACCAGCAGCTCGGCCAGCTCCTCGGCCGAGTAGTACCCGAAGCCGCGCACGAACGCGTCCATCGGCGGCAGCGCGGCGCTGCGCAGAAATTTCTTCGCCCACCGCACCGGCCGTAGCCCACGTCCGCCGAGCGCGACGGGCAGCGCTTTGACGAGCGGCTCGATCAGTAGGCCGCGAAGTGCGCGGGGGATCGAGTGATAGCGCGAGATCAGCATCGTCGCAAGGTGCTTGCGATAGCCGCCGAAAATCTCGTCGGCGCCCATGCCGCTGAGCAGCACGGTCGTGCCGGACTCGCGGGCGCCGCGGGAGATCAGGTACGTGTTGATCGCCGCGCCGTCGGCGATCGGGTCGTCGAGGTGCCAGAGGATGCGCGGCAGCAGCTCGTCGATGTCCGGGCGCACGACGATCTCGTGATGGCGCGAGCCGACGTGCTCGGCGACGATCCGCGCGTAGCGCGCGTCGTCGGGCATCGCCTCCATCCGCTTGTCCTCGTCGGTGAACGCGATCGTGTACGTGTCGATGTCGCCGCCGCTGATCGAGCGCATCAGCGCGACGACCAGGCTGGAGTCGAGGCCGCCGGAAAGCAGGGCGCCGACCGGCACGTCGGAGATCATCTGTCGCCGCACCGAGCGCTCGAGGATCTCGCGCAGCTCCTCGACATACTCGTCCTCGCTGCGCTCGCGATGGCTCTCTCCCACCGGCACGTCCCAGTACTGTGTCATCCGCAGATCGCCGTCGCGCCAGATCGCGTAGTGCCCCGCCTCGAGCTTCATGATCCCCTCGAAGCCCGTCTTCGGCTCCGGAACCCACAGCAGCATCAGCGTGCTGAGGATCGCGTCGCGATCGGGCCGGCGCTCGATGCCGTCGATCTCGAAGAGCGCCTTCGCCTCCGACGCAAACGCGAGCATGCCACCGCGTCGCACGTAGTACAGCGGCTTGACGCCGAGATGATCGCGAGCCAGAAAGAGCTCGCGCGACTCGGTGTCGTAGATCGCGAAGGCGAACATGCCGTTGAAGCGGCGCACGCACTGCGGCCCCCACTGCTCGAACGCCGCGAGGATCACCTCCGAATCCGTCCGCGAGCGGAAGCGGTGGCCGAGCGCCTCGAGCTCGGCGCGGAGCTCGAGGAAGTTGAAGATCTCACCGTTGTAGCTGAGCCAGCGCGTCCCGCTCTCGCCGACCATCGGCTGATGTCCGGCCGCCGAGAGGTCGAGGATCGACAGCCGCCGGTGCGCAAGCCCGACGTCGTGGCCATCGAACCATTCGATGCCCGCGTCGTCGGGACCGCGATGCGCGATCACGGCGCTCATTCGCTCGAGCGTCGCTCGCGTGCCGCTACCGGCGATGCCTGCGATACCGCACATGGAGGAGTTGGGATTGCTTGCTTGCGTGTTCGGAGAGGCGTGCCCGAGATCAAACCTTCGCGCCGACGATGAATGCCTGCCCGCCGAAGAACCGCCAGAGGATCGGCAGTCGCAGATACAGTCGCAGCAATCCGATGCTTTTCGGCAATCGGCTCTGCGTCGTGTACGGCAGGAAGCGCGGGATGTCGAGCTCGATGCGGTAGCCGACGAGCTCGAGGAGCTCGCACAGCGCGCGATCGTCGATCGCGGTGATGTGGTCGAAGAACATCCAGTAGTCGCGCTGCACGTAGCGGATGTTCGGCTGCAGGATGAGTAGGCGTCCGCCCGGCGCAAGAACGCGATGCACCTCGCGCACGGTCGCGGCGATCTCCTCGCGCGTGATGTGCTCGAAGAAGTTCGACGTGAACGCGACGTCGACGCTGCCGGAGGGAATCATCGACAGATCGCTCGAGGTCGTCAGCACGACCTCGACCCCATCGGCGGCGCGACGCGTCGTCTCCGGGTTGATGTCCACCGCGATCCTGCGGCGCGCGTCGATGTTGTTAATGAACTCACAGTATCCCGCGGCGATCTCCACGACCGTCGCGTCGCGCGGCACGAAGCGCCCGAAGTAGTCCGCGCACAGCACCTTCCACATCGCGTCGCGGAATGCCTCCTGCTCGGCGAAGCGGCGTCGGTAGATGTCTTCGGCGGAGAGATTCCCGGCCGTTGTCTCGAGTGCCATCGAATGCTCGTGCTGTTTGAACTCTGATCGATCGCGGATGCTCGTCACGCGGTGCTCGTCA
>DATLHO010000247.1:0-25162 GCA_035539855.1 Kapaibacterium sp. (SeqCode)
ACGATCGATCCCGTCGAGTGGATCAACAAGTTCCGCGACGCGCTCATGGAGCTCTTCGACGACGTCGACCGGATCTCACTGATCGTCAACACGCAGTGCGACCTGCACCGGCCGGAGGAATACCGGCCGACGGTGAGCATCAACCATCATAGTCAGGGCGGCGGGGCGGCGACGGCATCGATCTCGGTGAACACGATCGAGCAACCGAAACGACGATTCGAGGAGATTCTCGAAGATTTCCGACGCCAGGGATTTCCGCTCGACGAGTATCACGCGCCGTACGGGTTCGACTACCATTATGAGGGGACGGCCTATCTGGGGACGGTCTTTCTCTGGCGCGAGGTGACCGACACGCCGATTTCCGATCATACCGTTGAGGTCATCCGCTCGCTCGAGTCGTTCTTCACCTTCATGTTGACCGATCTGGTCACCCGGCACCAGTACGGAAAGCCCGTCGACCGGGCGTTCATGGAGGCGTTCGAGCGGCTCGCCGAGGAGGCCTCATTGAGTCCGCAGGAGCGGAGGATCATCGTTTTGCAGCTTCTGGGCCATTCCTACAAGGATATGGCCGACGTGATGTCGGTTACGGTCGACACGGTCAAGAAGCATTTCAAGGCGATTCACAGGAAGACCGGCACAAGGGGGCAGGCGGAGCTCTTCGCCAAATACTTCACGGCTAACCTTTCGCAGAAGGAGGCGTTGGAGGACTAGGCCCGCCCCCCAAGGCCGCGGTTGGTCGAGAAAGAACTCCCCAAAAGTGTACTTGTCGACCCCTATTGCCGCGGCGTAGGTTTGCATCAGTCCAACGCGGCACTCCCGGAAGCGCGGTCCAGCGACGACGGGAAGCCAAGAGGTCACGAGGTCCAAATCCAGCCAGCTCGGAAGAAGGTCCAAGCTTCCAGCGAAACCGCGCTCACGTCGGACGGTCCAACCCGGCCGAGCGCGACCAGCCCCGAGAAGGCCAGTGATTAGCGGGCAACTAATCAAAGGGCACACAGATGAAGAAGGTCCAGGTAGTGTTCGTGCTGTTCCTGCTGGCAGCAATCGCAGCAGTGGCGCAGACCCCCTGCGCGCCGCACCCCAGCGATCCATCGGCGGTGCTGATCGGGTCGATGACGGTGACGGTCGAAATCGCCCAGTCCTCGAGTGTTTCGGGGAAATCGGGAAAGAAGGGGACAAAGTGTACGGTCGCGCAGCTGATCTGCGTCTGGCGCACCGCCGATGGCGGTGTCGACCTGATCGGCGATCCGGCCACGGTCAAACTGTCAGGTACATGCCTCACCGAGATTCCCACGGCCGACTTGTTCGCGCTGCTCGGTCAGGCTGCGGTGGCGCAGGCGGTCGGCAATGGGTATATCCCATGCAACACCAACTGCGACGGTAAGACGGCAGCTCGGTTCTTGACGGTCACCTGTGTCAATCGGACCGGAAGCGGTTCGACGACCAAGTTCGGTCCCTGCACCACGGTCCAGTGTGTGCGAGCCTACACGGTGTGCTGTCCGAGCGGCCCGGGATCACCGAAGATCAATCGCGCCCCCTCCAGCAATGACGGATGCGGCACGACTCCCGAAGGTTGCCAGTCCGCGTGTGATCAGGACTGTCCCCCGGCCGGAGCGGTGGTCGAGTAGACGATGTGTCAACGAAAGGTCCCAGAGAAGTGATTGCTGATGGCGTTCCCTCCCTCGTTTAGCCCGCGAGGGAGGGGACAACAAAGAGCCTGTCGGAAGATGCCTATCCGACGAGCTCACTGGTTCGAACGAGGTTCAGACGGTCCTTGAAAGATTCCGACGAGGTCTTGCCCACCACACTCGGAGTGCTCGCGGTGATGCTGGAGAGTCTGTCTCCCGGCGCGAGTCTGATCCAGCCTGCAGATGGACCCGGCAACGAGGTCCCGCCGCCCATCGGCGAGGTTGGTAATCCGATCGAGCCACGAGGTTCCGGTTCGATCGGATGATGTGCCCCACGAACGCCCGGTCTTGCCCACCGGGTCGAGTGCCCATCGAAAACGACAGCTCGGTCTTGCCCACCGAGCAGTTGCCCAAGAACAGAAGGGTAGTACGAATCCCGGTGCCCACCGGATCGTGCTACCCTTCCGTTGTTTCCGAGCGTGTCAAACTATTCCCGGCGTTCTCCGGAATCCCGCTCTGCCCTATTTTTACCGGTCTGACCACCGTCGCCGCGGCCAGCCGCGGGCGGGCGCGTTTTCCCGAACCCCACGTCACCTGAAAGGACGCTCGCCGCGAGCGGGCGGAGAACTCCATGCACATTGCCCAGCGGATGTCGCGGCTCGGCACCGAGACGGCGTTCGAGGTGCTCGTCAAAGCCCGCAAGCTCGAGGCCGAGGGCCGCGACATCGTCCACCTCGAGATCGGCGAGCCCGACTTCGACACGCCGCAGAACATCGTCGATGCCGCGACCGAAGCGCTGCGCGACGGCTTCACGCACTACGGTCCGGCGGCGGGCCTGCCCCAGGCACGCGAGGCGGTCGCGGAGTACATCGAGCGCACGCGTCCGGGCGTCAGCTGCTCGGCCGACGAGATCGTCATCACGCCGGGCGCGAAGCCCATCATGTTCTACGCGATGATGGCGACGCTCGACGAGGGCGACGAGGTGATCTACCCGAACCCGGGGTTCCCGATCTACGAGTCGGTCATCAACTTCCTCGGCGCCAAGCCGGTGGCGCTTCCGCTGCAGGAGTCGAAGGAGTTCCGCTTCGACCTCGACGACCTCGAGGCGCGCATCTCGAAGCGCACGCGGATGCTCATCATCAACACGCCGCAGAACCCGACCGGCGGCATCCTCACGCGTGAGGACGTCGAGGGGATCGCCCGCCTGGCGCACGAGCACAACCTCATCGTGTTCTCCGACGAGATCTACTCGCGCATCACCTACGACGGCTTCCAGCACACGTCGATCCTGGAGTTTCCGGGAATGAAGGAGCGCACGATCATGCTCGACGGGTTCTCGAAGACCTACGCGATGACCGGCTGGCGACTCGGCTACGGCATGATGCCGGCATCGATCGCGTCGATGGTCGCGAAGCTGCAGACCAACTGCACGAGCTGCACCTCGAGCTTCACGCAGGTGGCGGGCATCGAGGCGCTGCGCGGACCGCAGGAGGCGGCCGACGAGATGATCGCCGAGTTCCGCCGCCGCCGCGACGCGATCGTCGACGGACTCAACCGCATCCCCGGCTTCCGCTGCCATCGTCCGCACGGCGCGTTCTACGTCTTCCCGAACATCGAGGGAACGGGATACAGCTCGCAGCGCATGGCCGACTACCTTCTGTACGAGGCGGGCGTCGCCTGTCTCAGCGGCACCGCCTTCGGCCAGTTCGGCGAGGGCTACATCCGCTTCAGCTACGCCAACTCGATCGACAACATCAACCGCGCGCTCGACCGCATCAACGACGCGGTCTCGAAGCTCGTGCGCGACGAAGCGAGGATCGAGGGGTAGCGGCGGAGCCGCGGGGACACGGCGGAGCCGAGGGACACGCTGCGCGAGGGGACACGGCGGAGCCGAGGGGACACGCTGCGCGAGGGGACAGCTGCGCAGGGGACACGGCGGAGCCGAGGGGACACGCACATGTTTTAGGCCGGCGCACGTTGTGCGCCGGCCTTCGTGTTTTCTGAGTCGGTGTTTGCGTTGGGAGGATGTGCGGCTGGCGGCGGCGGCCCGGCGCAACAGCTTCGTCGGTCTTAGTGTGCGAGGGTTTCTTCGATCTCGACGTTGTAGACGTCTTGCGCAGTCCAGGTCACGCGATGGAGAATGCCGTCGTGCACGATCTCCCGCTCGCCCCGAAGGATGCCCAGGGCGATCTGCTCACGAGCGAGGTCGATGAGTCGCGGAGGATGCTCCGAGTACGGGGGAATGGACATGTCGAACGTCGCCGACTGGAAGCCCGGCTCAAGGCAGACCAGCCTGTGTTCCTGGACACCGTCGAGCTCCTCGGAGACCTCTTCGTTGTAATTGAAACCCTTCGGACCACCGTTCTTCGTGACCAGCCAGTATCGCACGAAGACCGTGCGCTCGGTGTCGGCGGCAGGACCGTCCCCCGCGGGAACTGATTGGTTGGTCGATGCGAGGGCGACCCCTGCGTGCAACGGTGCCGAAAGTGACAGGGCGAGCGTCGCGAGTGCAACGGCGATGGCGAGACGCCTGGCGTAGACGGACATGGCGTGTACCTGCGGGTGTTGTTGTGGGATCACATCGTTCACTGCACGATGACTCGAAGCACGGCGCGCTCGCGGTGATCGGTCACGACGACCACGAGATAAAGTCCGGGTGCCACTCCAGCGGCGTTGATCGAGATCGTGCCGCGACCTGCGCGCATCGGCGCCGCTTCCGCGAGACTGCGCAATCGCGCGCCATCGATGCCGTGAAGCCAGACCTGCACCACGCGATCGGCGGAAAGGGTGACGGAGAGCTGACCGGTCTGCTCGATCGCGTTGGGCGTGACCTGGGCAGCGCTGATCGCGCCGGCGCTCGAGCGCCAGATGTCCAGGAGCGGCCTTCCAGCGACGGGCTCACGGCACGGTTCTGCAACGCGGCTTCCCGCGGCGAGTATTGAGTCGAATCGGGCACGAAGCTCCGGCGACATCGCCGCGCGCAGTTCCTTGCTGCCCTGCTCGAGCTCGTCAGCCCGACCGCGTACAGCAGAGTCGAGCTCCGATAGAAGCTGCTCGCGCAGACATGGCGGCAGGGCCACAATCAGCCGAGGATCTGGCCGATACCACAGAATGATGTCGTTGTCATCCCCGCCATCGATCGCGAGCGATCCGCCTCGCACGCGCACCGGGATCAGAGCATTGACCATCCGCGGCCTTGCAAGCCTGCGGCGCTCGAGGCTGTCTCGAATGCGCTGCACGTGCTCAGGCATCTCGAGGCGCCGAGCGTGGGCATCGAAGAGGTACGCGTACCCTTCCTCGTCGGTGATGAGCTCGGGCAACACCGTTGGCTCGACACCCTCCGGGATCTCGTCCTTCGCGATCAACATCGTCCGGCCGCGACTCGGAATGAGACTCAGGCGCGCATCCTCCTGCACAACCGTGTCAGGGTGTTTGTTCGACCGCGTATGAGCAACGCTTCGCGCGTAGCACTCGACGACACCGCTGGCGCTCACATGCACTCCGATGGCGGCGAGGTCATGCTGCCCCAGGCGAATGATGTTCGATCCTTCGACGTCGATACTCGGCCTCAGGGCGGCACGGGCAAGGTCGGTTGGTTCGCGCACCAGTGACCGTTGAGCATTGACCTGTTTTCTCGGCACCCGCTGTTCCAACGTCGGGCTTGATCCACCATCGCCCCGATCACTTCGAATGGTATCGCCATCGACGGGTTCTGTCGTCGCCGAGGTCGTGCTCGTATCGACGTCGACCGACGCCAACATCGTCCGCGATGTAGGGGACCGATTCGACAAGCCGTTCTGAGGCTTGCCGCCGCCTGTCGTGTTGACAATGAGGATCGACGCGCCCAGCAGGACTGCGGCCACAATCGAGGCGAGGCCGATCGATCGTGACGGCCGATACCATGCCGCTGACGGTTTTGCCGTCTGCTCCACGAGCCGAGCGATCGTGCCAACTGCCACCGCTGGCTCGTCGCGCATCGCGTCGAAGAGGCCGTCGAGGGTTTGGTCGTTACGCATTTCGGGTCGCTCCTGTGATAGTGAGCAATGACATGTTGTCGAACTCGCGATCGAGCTCGGGCGTCGATGGCCGACCTCGATCGGCAATCCCGCCACCGCCGTTGGCCGGGACGCCGAGGATCCGCGACAGTGCTTCGCGTCCTCTGACTACGCGCATCTTCACGCCTGAAAGCGAACCACCCTGGATCGCGCGGATCTCCTCGAGCGTCAGATCGGAGATCTCGAAGAGCATTACGGCCTCACGTTGACGTTCGGGAAGCTGCGCAAGCGCTCGATACAACAACTGCACCTCGGCCGAGGACTCCGGCGATACTCCCGGATCATGGATCCGAAGGGCTCGCTCCTCGCAGTAATCACCGAAGAACATCGAGCGCAGTCGCTTCCGTCGATGCAGTCGCGAGGCAATCGTGAAGAGGAAGCTGAGGAACGCGCGCTGATCGCGTACTTCAGCGAACCGCTCGAGAGCGGCAAGCACGGTGTCGGCGACGAGATCGTCGGCCTCGTGCACGTCGCGGGTCATCGCCCGTGCGAAGTGCATGAGCCGATGCTGCACCGGCGTCAGGAGCCGCATGAACTCTCGATTACGCTCGGTGGAGACCGGTGGGGCGGGTTCCATTGTGCGGGGACTCGGTCGTGAGGATGTCTCGAAGGGTAGGTGCGATGGCAGCGCAGAAAAGTCACGCAGTGCTGGGAGGGCGCTGCGTTGCGCCCGTCGTCGGCCACGAGTAGCAGGCTGTCGAACGAACGGGTAGCAATGAGTTTCGTCAGTACCGAGTGCCGTGATCTGGCACGCTCGCGGAGATCAGTGCTCCCCGCCCGACACGTCGCCCTTCGATTCCGTTTTCGGCACGGCTTCGCGGACGATCGTGCGTAGGGTCTCGAAGCCGATCTGGTCGTTGGTGAGCTTCATGCGCACCGGACGCGCGATGCCGCTCGAGGCGTTCGAGAGGTGCAGCACGATGTAGGGGTGCTTGCTCAGGCGCACCTCCTCTTCGCGGTAGTCGGTGATCTCCTCCCACCGCAGCTCGCGGCCGCGTTGGAAGACGTTGCGGTAGCGGATGCCGACGGCGTCGACCTGCACCCACCGCACCAGCCAGATCTGCCAGAACGCGACGAGGAAGACGACGATCCAGACATAGAGCGCCGGCGCGGACGCGAGCGTCTCGACGAGTCCGTAGAGCGCGACCGCGAGCGTCAGCGCCCAGATGACGACGAGAAACTTCCGTGGTCCGAACGTGCGCGGCTCTTCGAGGATCGCCAGTCGAGTCACAGACTACATGCCTCCAGTGTGATTGCGGAGATCGCGGGTGCGCTCGTCGGCAGCAATGCCGTCGAGGCCGGCCGCGGCGCGTGCGTGCGCCGCGGCGATGCGGAGCTCGGGGTAGCCGATGCCGCCGCCGAGCGTTGCGCGGAGCTCGCGAAGCGTCGCGTGCGGAGCGCGCGTGAGCTCGCGCCGAACGCTCTCGAGCAGCTCGCCGGGAACGAGCCGCAGGGCGTCGACCTCGACGCCGGAACGGATGAGCTCCTCAATATGGCTGCTTACGGTCGAAGGTTGCAGAGCCGAGCGCCGCGCGATCTCTTCGATCGTACAGCCGTCGGCCAGCAGCATCCAGGTGCGGCGCAGCCGGTCGGGGACATCCCCTCCCTCCTCACTCCATTGCTGCTCGGCGAGCGCGCGCTCGATGATGCCGATGAACGGGGCGCCGCAGCGCTGGTAGATCTCCTCGGTCACGCCCTCGATCGCCATGAAGCGTGAGCGGCTCGTCGGCAGCTCGTTGGCGACGCGGACGAGCTGCGCCTCGCCACAGACCAGCGTCGCGGCGATCCGGTCCTGACGTGCGATCCGATCGCGCTCGGTCCGCAGCAGCTCGAGGATCGCCGGGTTGTCGCAGGCGTCCGGCGCGCGCTCGACCGGAGCATGGCGCTCGAGCGACAGGTGCGCGATCGCGGCACGTCCGGCCGCGGTCACGCGCAGCAGGGGCTTGAGCGTGCTGGTGCGCTCGAGCAGTCCGGCCGCGCAGAGATCGTCGGCGATGCGCGCAAGGTCGGCGCGCTCGATCTCGCGCAGCTCACCGAAGCGACGATACTGATCGAGCGAGAACTGTCCGACGGTCTGAGTGCGCGTTCCGCGGAGCAGATCGACGATCGTCATCTTCCCGAAGCGACCGCCGAGCTCGGCGACCGCGGCCATGATCTGCTCGGCCGCGCGACGCACCTGGGGTCGCAGGTGTCCTTCGGCCGCGACCTCCGTCGGCGCGCGCCGGCAGTTGTCGCAACGTCCGCAACCCGCTGCCTCGTGCTCGGCGCAGAAGTACTCGAGAATGAAGTCGCGACGGCACCCGACCTCGGCGACGTACCGCTCCATCGCATCGAGCTTCATGAGAGCCCGGCTCCGACCAACCTCGATCGCCTTCTCGTCGATGCTCACGCGTCGCGCGGCCAGCCGCTCCTGCAGGAACTGGTAGCCGGTCCCGGGAGTCGGCGGCGTGTACGTGAAGATCCCCGCCATCACCAGTGCCCGCATGCTGCGCTCGAAGGCCTCGAGCGTCAGGCCGTGCCGCTTGGCGACCTCGCTCGGGTTGATGAACGTCTCGCGCGCAAGGGCCGCGCCGCCGAGCGTGCGCAGCAGCGCGACGATCGTCTTGCGTCGGTCCTCGTCGCGCGTGCGCTGGTAGTACTCCTGGATCTCGCCGCTGGAGGCGAGGAACCGCACCATTCCGATGCGCTCGGCGCGCACCTTTCGAACGATGCCGTTCTTCTCGAGGATCGCGAGCGTGCCGTTGAGCGACGCGCCGTTGATGCGCGCGCGGACGACGAGGTCGCGCACGTCGGCCACGAACACGCCTTCGTAGCGACTGCCCACGGCGACCTGCAGGACATCCCACAGCGCGTTGTACACCGCGTCGATGTCGGAGCGATCGGGGAAGCTCGAGCGGATGAAGAACTCCTGCAGTCGTCGGTCGCGGCCGTTGTACAGCAGCGTGCAGTCGCTCGGCGCGCCGTCGCGTCCGGCGCGGCCGGCCTCCTGGTAGTACGCCTCGATCGAGCCAGGCATGTCGTAGTGGATGACGTGGCGGACGTCGGCCTTGTCGATCCCCATGCCGAAGGCGTTGGTCGCGACGATGACCTTCGCGCGCCCGTCGATGAACGACTCCTGCGCGGTCTTGCGGTACTGGTCGGGCATACCGCCGTGATAGATCGAGATCGGAAGTCCCTCGGCGTGCAGCATCGTCCCGACCGATTCGACCGCGCGGCGCGTGCCGCAGTAGACGATGACGACGCCGTCGCGGCGCGTCTCGCGCTCGACGATGCGTCGCAGGTCCACCTCCTTGTCCTCCGACTGCAGGACGTTGTAGCTGAGATTGGGCCGGTCGAAGCCGCGAACGAAGCGCTTCGGCTCGCGCAGCGAGAGCTGCCCGATGATGTCCTGCTGGACGTACGGCGTCGCGGTCGCGGTCAGGGCGATGACCGGTGGACGACCTAGGGCTTCGATCGCCTCGGCGATCTTCAGGTAGCTCGGACGGAAGTCGTGACCCCACTCGCTGATGCAGTGGGCCTCGTCGACGGCGAACAGCGCGATGGGGACCTCGCGCATCAGCTCGAGGAAGGCGGGACTTTCGAAGCGCTCGGGGGCGACGTAGACGAGGCGGTAGAGTCCGAAGCGGATGTCGGTCATCCGCTGGCGAAGCTGGGCGAACTCGAGCGTGGAGTTGATGGTCGTCGCGCGAACACCGCGGCGCTCGAGCGCGTCGACCTGATCCTTCATCAGAGCGATCAGCGGGGAGACGACGATCGTGACGCCGTCGAGGATGATCGCGGGGATCTGGTAGCACAGCGACTTGCCGCCACCGGTCGGCATCACCACCAGCGTGTCGTCGCCGGCGATGGCGGTGCGGATGATCTCCTCCTGACCGGGACGAAACGCGTCGTATCCGAAGAATCTGCGGAGCGCCTCGAGAGGTGCCGTCGGACGGGTGGCGTCGAGCATGGATGAGTGCGGATTGCGGTGCCGATCCGTTCCTGGCGTTGCGCTCCGCAATATACGCTCCCCCGCCCCGCCGCGGCCGGACCGAATCCCGTCCGCCGCGCTCCGACGGCCGACTGCGGACGAGCGCCGACGGGACGGAAAGGCAGTTGCCCTCGATGGGGCCGCGGTGTATTTTGAGCCCAGTTGGTGAATTAAAACAAAACTACAGCATTGAAGTATCGCTGGATTCTCTCCGATCCATCAGATGAAGACACCGTACAGAAGCTAGCTCAGACAATCAACGTCTCGCCGACGATCGCCAGGATTCTGGTGGCGCGCGGGGTTCGGAACTTCGACCAGGCCAAGCAGTTCTTCCGTCCCAGCCTCACCGATCTGCACGATCCGTTCCTGATGGATACCATGGATCTCGCCGTCGAGCGGTCGATCCGTGCCGTCGAGAGCGGTGAAAAGGTGGCGATCTACGGCGACTACGACGTCGACGGGACGAATTCGGCAGCCATGCTCTACCTCTACTTCAAGAGTCTGGGAGCGGATGTCGAGTTCTACATCCCCGACCGATTTACCGAAGGCTACGGTATCTCGACCGTCGGAATCGACCGGCTAGTACAGTCAGGAGTCCGTCTGATCGTGACCATCGACTGCGGCATCACCGCAGTTGACCAGGTTGCCTATGCCAACTCGCTCGGCGTGGATGTGATCATCTGCGACCACCACGAGTGTGGCGACACCGTCCCACCCGCGTACGCCGTTCTCGATCCGATCAAGCCCGGGTGCAGCTACCCGTTCAAGTACCTCTCCGGCGCCGGCGTCGGCTTCAAGCTGATGCAGGGCATCGCCAAGGTCAGGAACGAGCCGGAGACGTGCTATCCGTACCTCGACTTCGTCGCGATCGCGGCCGCCGCCGACATCGTTCCGCTCGTCGGTGAGAATCGCTCGCTCGTCTCGCACGGCCTGCGACGGCTCAACGACGCGCCCCGGCCCGGCTTCCGCGGACTGCTCGAGTGCGCCGGCATCCGCAGCACCAACCTCGGCACCTCCCAGATCGTCTTCGGCATCGCCCCGCGCATCAACGCCGCCGGACGGCTCGGTGACGCGCGCCGCGCCGTCGAGATGCTCATCGAGGAGGACGAGGTGCGCGCGTTCCAGCGGGCGCAGGAGCTCGAGAGCGAGAACCGCAGCCGACGCGCGATCGACGAGGAGACCTTCGCCGAGGCGCAGGCCATCGCCGACAGCATGATCGGCTCCGGCTGCCGCTCGCTGGTCATCCACAACTCGAAGTGGCATGCGGGCGTCATCGGCATCGTCGCCTCGCGCCTGGTCGAGCGCTACTACCTGCCCACGGTGCTGCTGACGACCGTCGACGGCGTCGCCAAGGGCTCGGCGCGCTCGATCGCCGGCTTCGACATCTACACCGCGCTGAAGCAGTGCGAGTCGCACATCGAGCAGTTCGGTGGGCATCGCTATGCCGCGGGACTGTCGATCCGGGAGGAGAACATCGCCGCGCTGCGCGGCGCGCTCGACGAGTACGCCCGGCGCGAGATCTCCGACGGGATGCTCACGCCCGAGCTGCACATCGACGCCGAGGTGCAGCTCGAGGAGCTCTCGCCGCGGTTCTTCACGATCATCAAACAGTTCGCGCCGTTCGGACCCGGCAACGCGAGGCCGCTGTTCATCCTGCGCAACGCGCAGCTCGCCGGCTACCCGCGGATCGTCGGAAAGGATCACCTCAAGTTCCGGGTGCGCAACGGCTCCGGCTGGCTCGAGGCGATCGCCTTCGGCATGGGCTCGCGCATGCCCGAGCTCAACACGCAGAGCAAGTTCGACCTCGTGTTCAACATCGAGGAGAACGAGTACCGCGGCACGATCACACAGCAGTTCCGGATTCACGACTTCAGGATCGCCGACGTCGCCAACGGCCACGCCACCTCATCGTGGCTGCGCCGCGAGCCGATCGTCGACGAGCCGGAGCCGCTTCCGCGCACCGGGACCGACGGAGACCTCGTCCTCTGAGAACAGGCGGATCACGTCATGAGGGAATGCGAGCACTGCCGACGCTTGTGACCTTTGACTTTTGACCATTGACTTCTGACCTCCTGACCGACCATGGCCGGCCATAGCAAGTGGGCGAACATCAAGCACCGCAAGGGTGCCGTCGACGCGAAGCGCGGGAAGATCTTCACGAAGATCGCGCGCGAGATCACCATTGCCGCCCGGCTCGGCGGCGGCGATCCCGCGGCGAACCCGCGGCTGCGCCTGGCGATCGAGAAGGGCCGCGGCGTGAACATGCCCAACGACAACATCAAGCGGGCGATCCTCAAGGGGACGGGCGAGGGTGACGGCGGGCAGCTCGAGGAGATGGTGCTCGAGGGCTACGGTCCGGGCGGCACCGCGTTTCTCGTCGAGTGCGTCAGCGACAACCGGAACCGCGCGGTCGCCGACGTGCGCGCCACGTTCAACAAGAACGGCGGCTCGATCGCCGAGGCCGGCGCCGTCGCCTGGAACTTCTCGCGCAAGACGGTCATCTCCATCGTCAAGGGAGCGCACAGCGACGAGGACGTGCTGATGGCCGTCATCGACGCCGGCGCCGAGGATGTCAGGACCACCGACGAGAGCTACGACGTCTATGGTCCGATCGAGGTCTTCGACACGCTCCGCGCCGCGCTCGAGACCGCCGGCTTCACGATCACCGGCATGAGCCTCGAATACGTCGCCAACCAGACGCTCGAGCTCTCGGGCGCCGACGCGATCGCCGCGCTCAAGCTCTACGATCTTCTCGAGGATGTCGACGACGCGCAGAACGTCTACACCAACCTCGAGGTCTCCGACGAGGTGCTGGCGAACCTCTGAGCGGGCGCATGGCCCTGTAGCGAAACGGAAATCGGGGTTCGAAGCGGCGACGGCGCGCTCCGGACCCCGGTCTCGTTTCGCGACGATTCGATCGCCCCGGCCCGTGTTACACGGTCGACGGCGAAGCGTCGTACCTTCGACGTCTCACTGATCCCCGTGCCGATGCGTGTCTGATTCGCGACAACATACCCGCACCGAGTCGCCTGCGGCGACGAGCGACGAGATGCTGCTCGAGCAGTTCCTGCTCGGCGACGATGTCGCGTACACGCACCTGTACGAGCGTTTCGACGCGAGCGTGCTGACGTACCTGCGGACGATTCTCAAGGACAATCTCGACACGGCCGACGACCTCTTCCAGGAGACGTTCGTGCGGCTGTTCCGGGAGCGCAAGCGGCGGGCGACGGCTCCGGAGGCATACGCGCCGATCAAGAACGTCCGGGGATGGCTCTTCCGCGTCGCGCACAACCTCGCGATCAGCCACCATCGCTCGAACCGCCAGTCCGTCTCCCTCTCCGACGGCGACAGCGACGGCGGCGCCCACTGGGACGAGCGTCTGATGGTGCCGATCGAGGAGTCGTTCGCGCAGATCTACGGCGAGGAGAACGAGATGCGCAGCGAGGGGCTGCAGGAGCGGTTGCGCGCGGCGATCGAGCTGCTGCCGCCGGCACTGCGCGAGGTCTACGTGCTGCGCGAGGTCAACGGACTCGAGTACGACCAGGTGGCGATGATCGCAGGATGCACACAGGAGGCCGCGCGCATGAGGATCAGCCGCGCCCGGCGAGCACTCCGCGGCGCTCTCGAGCGCTATCTCGGGAAGCCGGAGTGATTGGATGAACGAGCCTATCATGAACATCGACGATCTGATCTCGCAATACATCGATGGGGAGCTCTCCGGCGAAGCCGAGGCCGAGCTGCACCATCGCCTGTCGGTCTCGCCGGACGACCGGCGGCGATTCCGTGCGCAGATCGTGCTGCGCGGCGTCGCCGGCGACGGCCGCATGCTCGAGCGACCGACGCCGGCGATGCGCTCGGCGCTGTTCGCGCGTCTCGAGAACGAAGAGGGAATGAGCGCCGCCGCCGCGACCTCGGGCGCCCTGGCCAATGAAGCCGGCCCGTCGCTCTCCCCCACCAAGACCGATCCGACGCCGCTCGCGCGCCCGTTCGCCGCGGATCGCCCGGCCTCGACCCGGCGCGACGAGCGCTCGCGACGCCGTCGGCTGGTGCCGTTGCTCATCCCGTTTCTCATCGGCGTGATTCTCACCGGAACGATCTGGCAGTTCAGCGGCCGCGACGACGACACACGGGCGCTGGCCGTTGGCGAGCCGCAGGCGGCATCCTCGGACGGAGAGCGCTCGACCACGGCGCCCTATGAGCAGCGCGCCTCAACCGACGCCGGCGTTGCGGATGCCGGTGCCGCAGATGCTGGTGCCGCAGATGCTGGTGCCGCAGATGCGGGCGCCGCAGATGCGGGCGCCGCCGGGGCCGGTACCTCTGGAGCCCATGAGTCCGTTGGCGGTGCCGCCGGCATTGCCGACCTCGGTGCGGCCGGCGACGGTGATGACCGCGCCGGCGCGATCGATGCCGATGCGACGGCCGCATCCTCCGCCCGTGGCGGCGGTGCTTCCGGCTCGTCGGAGTCGTCCTATCGAGCTCCCCGATCGCTGGCCGCCGCGCAGGGCACCGAGGGCCGCATCGCCGCGGCCGAGCCCGAGGCGGCCGAGTCCCCGCGTCGCGATGCCCGCCGGCACTCGTCGTCGACTGACCGCGAGCAGGCCGAGGCCGAGCCACTGGCGATCGCGAGCGCTCCGGCGAGCGAGACGCAGCCGACGAGCGAGGACATGATGGCGCTGGGCAACGGCGACGGGCAGGCGACGGCGCGAGAGGAGGTCGAATCCTCGAGCGTCTCGGGCGCTCGCGCCGACGGTCCGCGCATGATGAGCTCGGCCCCTCCCCCGACGGCGCCCGTCGACGAGCCGATGACGATCAGCGCGAAACGCTCGCCGAGTCGTCCGTCTCCGACGGCGATCTCGATGACCGACGGCGCCGACCGCGCGGCGGCCTCCGCGCCGGCGCGCGACTCTCTGCGGTCGGTGACGCTCACGTCGATCATGGGCGGCGACGCCCGCAGCCCCGTTCGCATCCATGGCGCATCGCCGATCGAGCTCGAGGAGCCGCGGCGCTCGGCCGTCTTCATGACGGGCCTACGGCAGAGCCTGCTCGTCGGCACGCGTGAGCGCGAGCCCCGGCCCGAGCTGGCGCTGCGGCTCGGCGGCGAGTTCGGCGACGTCCACGCCGTCTACGGCATCGTCGGCTACACCACCTTCCGCGAGTCGAGGGTGCGCACGACCAACGAGTTCCGCTACAACGCGGCGGTCCCGTCGACCGAGTATCTCTACCGCTCGGAGCAGAGCCAGGTGGCCGAGAACCGGGGCGAGTTCTGGGCCGGCGCCGGGTATCGCATCAATGTCATGCGCGGGGAGCGCTGGCAGGCGGGTGCGGGAGCATGGGGAGGCTACGGCCAGCGGTACGCGCGCGTCGGCGCCGATCTGCCGGTGACCTTCGTCGTCAGCCGCAACGTCCGCATTGAGCTGACGCCGTCGGTGCAGTATGTCTCCGCCCACGGCGCGAGCGTCACCGACGCGAGCACCGTGACCACCTCCGGCGTCACCGACCGCAGCGTCGTCGCCGAGCAGACCGAGGTCGCGGACTCCGAGGTTCGCCCCGGCATCGGGCTCGGCGTGACCGTGCTGATGGAGTGAGTCGGTCCCCAAGAGGCAGCACAACGCGAGGCCGCGTTCCGATTCGGGACGCGGCCTCGTGCATTTCGGGGGATTTCCGTCCGCGGAGCCGGAATCCCGCCGTGCAAGATGAACGCGCCGACTCGCGCGTCTGTAGAATGCAGGCCCGTGACCGCCTCGAACGTCCCGAACGCGGCTAAACCGGCGTACGCACCGCACGTCGAAGGACAGTCGTGCGCCGATCGCCCCGCATGGCAGGGATTTTGGACCCTTGTTAACCGAAGGCGGTATCCCACCGTTGGAACGCAGGTCGGCACCGCAACCGTTGAGGAGAACCCCGATGATCATGAACACACGCTCTCTGGCCAGATTCGCCGCGACAGGATCGCTCCTGCTCGGGGGCCTGGCGCTGCAGCCCGGGCTCCGGGCACAGGAGCCGACCACGATACAGGCGCCGGTTTCGACGGGATTCGGCGTGTACACGCCGGTTGCGCCCACGCCGACGCGGCCCGAAGCCGGACTCAGCGAGCCCGGCGTCTCCGATGGATTCTCGAACGTCTCGACCGCCGGCGGTCGCTTCGCGTGGATGAACTTCTTCTCGCAGCCCGAGAGAACCCTGCTCGAGCGCAACGAATTCGTCGTCCGTCCGGAGGCGTTCGGCAGCTTCGGCGAGCTCTACAACAAGTCGAGCGGCGGCCAGCAACTGGGAACGTTCGTCACGGTCGATGCGGTTGTTCACGGTCTGCGCGTCACGGTCGCCGAGGCCGAGCGCCGTCTCGAGCGTGAATACATGGCGCCGACGCTCGGCGCGCTCCTCGGTACGCTCGCGCGCACCGTGGGCGGACAGCTTGCGTCGGAGCGCAACCCGACCGTTGCGGCATCGCTTGCGCAGGTCCTCGCCTACGTCGAGACCGGCCGCGCCCTCGTCGATCCCGACGCCGCGATCAACGCGCGCGTCCGGGAGGCGGTCGAGGCCGAGCTGGGCCGCATCAACGCCGCCGCCGGCGTCGGCACCTCGTCGGTGCTGCCCGGCCGCCGCATCGACTACTCGGTCTTCGCGCCGCAGGGGCACTACCGTCTCAACGAGACCTTTGGCGGATACTATCGCGCGAAGACGTGGCTGAGCACCGTCGGGCTGTCGCTCGAGGATGCCGATGGCGACCTCGACGCCGACGAGGCCCGCCGGGCGACGCTGCTGGCGCGCGCCATCGATGCCGCATCGAGCGAGGATCGCTTCGCCGAGCGCTACCACGACCTTTACGAGCTGAGCGCGTTTCTCGGCGGCCGCACCGACGGTGACATCACCTCGGAGATGCTCGCCGGCGCGCTTCGCGGATACTTCGGCCGCGTCATGAGCGGAGCGACCAGCGCGATGGCGACCGACTCGGTGATGCTCGGCCTCGCGCGCTATGCGCAGTCACAGCTTCCCCAGGCAAGCCGCTCCGGTGTGCTGCGCCTGATGCCGCTTTCCTCGCCGCGCGGCCTCGTCGACAATCTGGCCGGCGGCCGCCGCCTGGCTCCGAGCACCGCGATCAGCGCGGCCGTTCTCTCCGACATCGGCGCCGCCGACGCGCGCGCGGCCGAGTCGCTGCGCCGGGCGTTTGCCGCCCGCGTCAAGGAGGACTGGGTGCAGAGCCTGGAGTGGACGCTGCTGTACACGATGCAGCCGCTCGTCGTCGAGCCGGCGGAGTCCAGCGGATACCCGCGCTTTGCGCGCACCGACGCCTGGCGCGCGATGCGCACGGCGAGCGCGCTCGGCGCATGGGCCGACTTCCAGCATCCGCTCAGCTCGATCGCGGTCAAGCCGATTCGCGTCGGATCCGACGGCGCGACGTCGAGCGACCTTGCGACGAGCGGGTACGTCGAGCCGACACCCGAGGGCTGGAGCCGCGTCTCGTCGCTCGCCGGGTTCCTGCGCGACGGCTTCTCGAGCGCCCGCTACGGCAGCGCGATCGGCCGCGAGCTCGAGGCACGCTTCCGTGACATCGAAAACACGTCGGCGCGGCTGATGCAGATCGCCGCCGCCGAGCTCAGCGGGCGCGATCTCACCGACGCGCAGCTCGAGCTCATCGAGTCGATGCCGGCGCGCATCGCCGCCTACGAGACATTCTCGGATCGCTCGCTCAGCGACGGGGCCCCGATCGTCGCCGGCGTCTCGAGCGGCGCCTCCGGCGTCAAGCCCGCGACGGGACATCCTCTCGCGCTCTACGTGATCGTGCCGCGCAACGACGGCGTCGGCGGACTGATGCTCACCCGCGGCGGCGTCTACAGCTACTACGAGGTCGAGGGCGACGCCGCGGCGTGGATGCGCTCGATCACGAGCGGCTCCGGCGACGCGCGTCCGAGCGGATCGTGGACCAGCTCGTTCCTAGCCGGCGGCCGGAGCTTCTCGCAGGATTCGCGGCGCTTCCAGGTGGTCGAGAGCCCGCTGCCGATGACCGTGGCGTACACGCCGACGAAGGAGGAGAAGAAGCAGCGTCTGTTCACGGTCGATCTCGATATGGAGTCGAATTCCGTCAGCAGCTCACAGGGTGAGCTCTGGTACACCGTGCGCGCGCCCGAGCTCGACGGCGTCGACATTATCGTCTCGGTGCTGAACACGGCCGGCCGCGAGGTCTATCGTACGACTCCCGCGCGCATCCAGTCCGGCAAGCGCTACGACGTCATCCGCGTCGAGGAGCTGCTGCCCGGCCAGTACTTCATCCGCGTGACCGACTACACCGACCGGACGCTCGCATCGGGTCGGTTCATGGTGGTGCGCTAGTGCGCGCCGCACACCGTTCGTCGAATGGCCAGGCCGGGGCAATGCTCCGGCCTGGCTCGTTTTGTGCGCGCCTTTTGTGTAACTACCGGCCGTCCGGATCGCCGCGCGCCAACCTTTCGCCGGTAGCCATCGTTGGCCCGTGGACCCCGTCCTGTTACATCCCACATTCCACCGTGTCTGGTAAACGTCAGACCGGTCTTCAATCCAGGTGTCGGTAACGAGCGACCATACCGCGTCGGTGCTGCACACTCTCTGCGACGACGATCTTTTCGTCCGCTTCGCCGAGGGTGACGATCGCGCGTTCACGACGCTGTACGAGCGCTACCGCGAGCGTCTTCTGGGATACGTCCATTCGCTGCTCGGCAACGACAACGCGGCGGCGGACGATGTCTTTCAGGAGTGCTTCCTGCGGCTGTTCCGCGAGCGTGAGCGAGTGCGCTGCGGAACCGCTTCAAACATCGTCAACGTCGGCGGTTGGCTCTTCCGCGTCGCGCGGAATCTCTCGCTCAACCAGATCCGCTCCGGACGATACCTGGCGGCCCTTCCTCCCGAGTACAACGAACAGCTGCTGGTCACCGTCGAGGAGGCGCATTCCGGCGTCTTCGACGATGCACCGAGCGAGCAGGCCCTGATGGATGCGATCGCGGTCGTTCTCGAGACACTTCCAGCCGGATTGCGCGAGGTCTTCGTGCTCCGGGAAATGAACGGACTCGGCTATGCCGAGACCGCGTCGATCATGGGGTGTTCCGAGGAAGCCGCGCGCATGCGCCTGAGCCGTGCCCGCAGCGCGATCCGTCGCGCGCTCCAGCCGATGTTCGCCGATCGCGCCTGATCGGTCTGACCGTGCCCGCCATACGCGGGTCGTCCTCTTTACCGTCCCTGCACCGTGTGTTGCCGTGTCGGAGCTCGAAGCTCTCATATCGAAACACCTTGATGGCGAGCTGTCGCCCTCGGAGCTCGTCGAGCTCCGACGCCTGCTCGCGTCGAGTCCCGACGCGCTCGCGACGTTCCGCGAGATGACGGCGATTCGCCGCGCCGCCCGCCGCGCGCCGACGATGCGCAGTCCCTCGCCCGCGACCGAGTCCCGGCTCTTCCGCCGTCTCGGACGCGAAGTTCTCGGCCCGACGCCCGTCGCTCCCGCCGGCGCTTCGCGTCCAGGCGTTTCGCGCTCGGTCGTTTCGCGCGTCGGCGCTTCGCGCGCCGCGGCTCCGATGACCCGCCGCATGGCCGCCGCCGCCTCGCTCTTCTTGATCGCGCTCATCGCCGTCGGCTCGATGCTGACACTCTTCGTCGACGCGCCGCTGCCCAATGCACCGGTCGCCGGCGCGGCCAACGGCGCAGCAACGGCTCCGCGCACCGGCACCGCTTCGCCGGAGCTTGCGGACGCACGCTCGGCGCGCACCGATGGCGGCGCGACCGATGGGAGCGGCGTCTTGAATGGGCGCCGCGACGCCGATGCTCTCGCGTCGAACGATGCCCTCGCATCGAATGATGGCATCGCGTCGACCGACGGCGCACGGCTGCCGTCGACGAGCCAGCGAGCGAGGGCGCGTCGCGATCGGAGCGACGCGCGGCAGACTAGCGTGACGGCGACTGCAATTGACAGGAGCGCACTGCGCTTCGTCGGCGCCGAGAACCCGACTACGCGGCCGAGCGACGGCGCCGGGATCGATGGCTCGGTTGATCCGTCGAACGAAGCCCGGCCGACTGACACCGCGCCGAGCGAGACGGTTCCGAGCGAGACCGCGCCGATTCCCTACGCCGAGCGCGTCGATTCCATCCCGACACTCGATCCACGATTGGCGGACGCTCCGCCGCTGCTGCCGGTCCCCGATAGCGACCGCGGTCGGCCGGGCGTCGGCGCGGCGGTTCGCTACGGCACGTCGATCATCGACGGCACGCCGTCGGAGCGCGCGCAGGACTTCAGCGTCGGTCTCGAGCTCGCGGTCGCCGACGGACAGCGCGTGACGCTGCTGGCCGGCCGTTCCGCCGCGGTCACCGAGCAACGAGCGTTCAACACGCACTCGGTTCCCGCGCGCGTGGCCACGAGCGACGACAAGGACGAGGGCGCATCGCTGCAGCGCGTCGACGAGACGCCCGTGCCGTACGATCTCGACGTCGACAAGGAGTGGTGGCTCGGCCTCGGCTACAACGTCGACCTGCTCGCCGACAACGGCTTCGAGATCAGCGCCGGCGCCCGCGGCGGTGTCGGCGCGCGCTCGCTGCGCATCGGCCTGGAGGCTCCGGTCCGCTACAACCTCAGCGATCGCTTCGCGATCGAGGCCGTGATGTCGGGCGCCTACGTCGTGCCGCACAACAGCGCGCGCAACGAGTTCTCGGTGCAGAGCACGAGCGACGGCTTCCTCTATGAGGGCGAGACCGAGCACACCTCGTTCAGCACCTACGGCGTCTCGATCGGCGTGCGCGTCGCGCTCGATTGAGCGCTCGACGCCGCTGTTCACTGCGCCGCGGCTGTTTGCGCCTCGGCTCTCTGTGCCGGCGCTCTCGGCTCCGGCGCTCATAACGCCGCTCGCTGCGTTGCTCGTCGCCTCCCCCCGCTCTATCTTCCCCGATTGCCTACACCAGCTCCGGAACGAATACCATGCGGAATCTCCTACGTCTTGCTCTCCTCGCGGTCGTCCTCGTCCTGGCTGCGCGGAGCGAATCGAGTGCGCAGCTACTGACACCTTTCTACGTGCACGAGGGATACGACGCTGCGCTGCAGAAGGCGCGCGACACGCTCGCGGCCGACGCCTACCTGGTCTACGCCGGAACGTTCGGAGACCTCGACCTCGCGCAGTTCGGCTTCCCGCTCCCGATCACGCTGAACTTCTACCAGGACCTCGTGCCACAGTCGGGCTTCACCCCGGCACGCTATCCCGGTCAGGCCGACGCGTGGGGATACGTGTTCAACTCCCCGTCGAAGGGCCAGACGATGAGCCTCGTCGTGTTGAATTCTTTTCTCCTTGGAGGCTGGACGGTCCAGGGTGTCCCGGTCGAGCTGCCGCTGCCGGCCGTGCTCGTCGACACGCTGGACCTCACGGTCAGCGGCGCTCGCAGCGACACGGCGGTCTTCCGGCTCAAGCGTAATCCCGACTACCAGGGCTATCACGCGCAGTACCCGAACAAGCAGCCGAACTTCGTGACGCTGGGCGCGGGACTTCCCCAGGGCATCCCGACGCCGCCGGACTTTGACGTCTCCGGTCCGATCTGGTCGTTCACCTACACGCGCAGCGGAGACACCGCGGGGATGATCTGCCTGGTCGCGAGCACGTCGGGCATGACCGCCTGTCGCATCGTCGCCCCGTCGGCCGTGCCGTCGGAGAATGACGCTGCGCGCGCGTCGCTGCGCGCGGTGCCGAACCCGGGCGGCGACCACGTGCGCTTCGTCGTCGATGGCGCGCTTCGTGGCGAGGTGTCGCTCGAGCTGCTCGACGCCCGTGGCGCGCTCGTCTCGGATCTCTCGCGCAGTCTTCTCGACAACGACCTGCACGCAGCGGAGCTCGACGCCTCGTCGCTTGCGCCGGGCGTCTACTTCTGCCGCCTCGTCGTCGACGGCGCCGCGTCCGTCCTGCCGATCACGATCGGAGCACGATGAGCATGCGACGGATCCTGGTCGCGCTGCCACTCATCGCCGTCGCTGCGCTTGGCTTCACGGCGAGCACCATGGCACAGACGTCGTTTCTCTCGAGCGACGGATTGCCGACGGCGAACACCCGCGCGAAGGATGCGCTGGGCGACGATGTCGTCGCGATCACGATCGGCACCGCCGGTCCCGACCCGTTCACCGGCGCTCCCGGATTCGACATCGAGACAGGCACGGCGAGCTTCTGGACATACATCCATTACTCGCCGTCGCGCGACCAGGCCGTCGCACACGCACTGTTCCAGGCGCAGCCGGGACAGTACTTCGGTGCCGGAGATGTCTACGACAACACGACCGGCCTGAGCGCGCAGCTCGCGATCGTGACCAGCGGCGCGTTCGCCGGAAGCGACGCGATGGCCGGCGCGGTTCGATCCGACGCGGTGTACCAGCGATTCCGGGCGCGCTACGGAGCGATTCACGGCATCCTCGCGACGCTCACGAGCGTGCAGTCGCCGGACCTGCCCGAGCTGCCCGAGGGATTTCCCACCGACGCCCCGATCTGGACGGTCGTGCTCCGCGACGACTCCGATACGTCGGTGAGCCTCTCGTGCCTCGTGTCGTCGTCCACGGGTCGCACCGCCTGTGTCTCGAGCGTGCCGCTGTCGGTCGAGGACGAGGCGTCGACGCGGCGCATCGCGATGAGCGTCGTGCCGAATCCGGCGCGCGGACTCGTTCGCGTCACGCTCTCGAGCGCGGGCCGACGGCTCGACGGATTGCGCCTCGGGCTCTTCGACGCGGCCGGTCGCGAGGTGCTCGATCTGACCGCTTCGCTCATCGCCAACGATCTCGCGCATGCCGAGTTCGATGCCGCCGCGCTCGAGGCCGGACGCTACTTCGTGCGCGCGGTCGGCGCCGGTTTCAACAACGTCGTCGGCACGCTCTCGCTCGGACGCTGAGCCACGACGAGGGACTCTTCGAAGGCGGCGGGCATCTTGCCCGCCGCTTCTCGTTTCGGTACGTTTGGCCCACGGTCTTCTCCTCCCCGATCGCACGACGTTCTCGTCCGCGAGCTCCCAAGGATCGTCGATTCCTCAACCGATCCCGATCACACCCGATGACACAACCCTCCTCCGGCCTCACCGGCGACGCCTGGAAGCTCGCCGAGCGTGCGCTCGACGCCGCCCTGCGCCTCGGCGCGACCTATGCCGACATCCGCATCAACCGCCACCGCAGCAACGTCGTCGCCACGAGGGAGGAGCGCGTGCTTCACATCTCGGACAACGAGAGCTTCGGCTTCGGCGTGCGGGTGATCGTCGACGGGTCGTGGGGATTCGCCTCGAGCGCGCGCGTCGACAACGCGGAGATCGACCGTGTGGTCACCGACGCCGCGACGATCGCACGCGCGGTCGCGGCGCTGCGCACGACGCCGGTCGTGCTGGCGCCGACCGCGTCGTACACCGATCAGTGGCGCACGCCGATCGAGATCGATCCGTTCAGCGTGCCGATCGAGGAGAAGGTCGACCTGCTCCTGGCGGTCAATCGCGAGGCCCTGCGCGCTCCCGGCGCCCGCTTCTGCCGATCGCATCTGTTCTCGGCCTCGGAGCACAAGCTCTTCGCCTCGACCGAGGGATCGCGCATCGAGCAGGAGATCGTCCGCATCTGGCCGTCGTTCGACGTGACCGCCGTCTCCGACGACGGCACGGACTTCCAGTCGCGCACCGGCTTCTGCATGCCGACCGGACAGGGCTTCGAGTATTGCCGGAGCTATCCGCTGCTCGAGGACGCGCGGCGCGCCGGCGAGGACGCGGTCGAGAAGTTGAAGTCGCCGGCGATCGAGCCGGGGCGCCGTGATCTCGTGCTGCTGCCATCGCACATGTGGCTCGTGCTGCACGAGTCGATCGGTCACGCCACCGAGCTCGATCGCGCGCTCGGCTTCGAGGCGAACTTCGCCGGCACGTCGTTCGTGACCGTCGACAAGCTCGGCGCGCTGCAGTACGGTTCGGAGCACGTCACGGTCGTCGGCGACCGGACGGAACCGAACGGGCTGGCGACCGTGGGCTACGACGACGAGGGTGTTCGGGCGATGCGCTTCGACATCATCCGCGACGGCAGGTTCGTCGGCTACCAGACCACACGTGAGCAGGCGCCGTGGATCGGCGACGGCGAGTCGCACGCCTGCGCCTATGCCGACAGCTACGGCCACGTGCCGATGCAGCGCATGCCGAACGTCTCGCTCATGCCGGGGTCCGCGCCGATGTCGGTCGACGATCTGGTCGCGGGCATCGACGACGGCGTGCTGATCGCCGGCGACGGGTCGTGGTCGATCGACCAGCAGCGGCGCAACTTCCAGTTCGGAGGCCAGACCTTCCATCGGATCCAGAACGGCAAGGTCACGCACATGCTGCGCGACGTCGCCTACCAGTCGACGACGACGGAGTTCTGGAGCTCGTGCGACGCGGTCTGTTCGCAGGAGCACTACGAGCTCGGCGGCAGCTACTTCTGCGGCAAGGCCCAGCCGGAGCAGGTCGCGCCGGTCTCGCACGGAAGCGCGCCGGCACGTTTCCGCTCGGTCAACTTCATCAACACCAAGCAGCAGGTCTGACATGATCCCCTCCCCTGACGAGATCCGTCCCCTGCTCGAGCGCGCGCTCTCGTTCAGCAGCGCCGATGAATCCGAGGTCTCGATCCACCTGAGCTCCGAGGCCAACCTCCGCTTCGCCAACAACGCGCCGACGACGAACGGTCGCTCGTTCGACACGTCCGTGCTGGTGCGCTGCACCTTCGGCCGTCGTGTCGGACGCACATCGACATCGCAGACTGACGACGCATCGCTGCGCGACGCGGTCGAGCGCGCCGAGGCGAGCGCGCGGCTGTCGCCGGAGAGTCCGGAGGAGATGCCGCGACTCGGACCGCAGCGCTACGCGACGCCGCCGAGCTGGGACGAGGCGACGGCCTCGCTTGCGCCGGAAGAACGCGTCGCGATCGCGCGCGAGGCTATCGCGTCGTCGAGCGAGCGACAGATCGTGGCCGCGGGGTACATGGAGGATGGCTGGGCGCTGCAGGCGTTCGCGAACAGCGCCGGCGGGTTCGGGTACTTCCCGCAGACCTTCGCGAGCTATTCGATCACCGCGCGCACGGCCGAGGGCAACGGCAGCGGCTGGGCCGCGGCCGAGTCGCAGCGGTCGTCGCGCATCGCCGGACGCAGCGTCACCGATCGCGCGATCGCGAAGGCGCTCGGCTCGCGCACGCCCGTCGAGCTCGCTCCGGGAGCGTTCCGCGTCGTGCTCGAGCCTTCGGCGATGGGCGACATGGCGAACCTGTACTTCAGCAGTCTCGATCGCCGCAGCGCCGACGAGGGCCGCAGCTTCTTCACCGATCCGGACAAGGGCACGAAGCTCGGCCAGAAGCTCTTCGGCGACGCGATCACGCTCTACAGCGATCCCACCGACGAGCTCGCGCCGTCGACGCCATGGGGCGAGGACGGCCTGCCGCTCGGGCGCACCGACTGGGTGCGCGACGGCGAGCAGCGCAACCTGTTCGTCTCGCGCTACTGGGCACGCGAGCGCTCGCTCGAGCCGGTGCCGCGCGGCACGAA
>DATLHO010000248.1:0-2654 GCA_035539855.1 Kapaibacterium sp. (SeqCode)
CGCCCGGCACCGTCAACTCTTACTCTGTGCGACGCATGGGACCTCGATACCGACTCCTGCTCCTCTCCTTCGCGACGCTCACGGCGCTCGCGCTCGCCGGGCCGCTTGCCGAGCCGCTCGCCGCGGCGCCGGGCGACACGATCCGCGTGCGGGCGTTCGACTCGCTGCTCTGGAAGAACCACGGCGGCGAGAACCGCTGGGTCTCCTTCCCGGACACGACGAAGCGCTATGAGAAGATCCTCATGCACTTCCGGCTGAAGTGTCCCACCGGAGGCTGCGGCGAATGGGACTACACGATGAGCGTCTACGCGCAGCGCCGCACCGGCGCGATCGACTCGGCGCTGCAGCCGGCGCCGAGCATGCGCATCGACGGCGCCGTGCGCGATTCGGTGCCGATCTCGCTTGACACCACCTGGCGCACGCGCTACAACGCGGTCACCGGCAAGCACGACTCGACGGTCAACGTCCCGATGCGCGTGGTCTACTACGGTGACCCGCTCGACGCGTGGCGCGCCACCGACTCGACGATCGTCTGGCCGGCGGGCTACTGGAACTATATCTACGGCGCGGCCGGCGCCCGGCTCGACTCGGTCTGGGTGACCGCCGACTCGATCCTGCGCGTGACCAGCCGCGACGTCTACGTGCGCTTCGACGTCGTCGACCCCGTCGAGATCGGTCGATTCATCACGCCGTACGGCAAGTGGTTCCGCGCCGGTCGCGAGTTCGACTGGGTCTACGACGTGACCGACTACGCCTCGCTGCTGCGCGACTCGGTCGAGATCCGCACGTTCTACGACGGGTGGTCGCAGGGCTCGATCTACACGCTCGACTTCGAGCTCATCGAGGGCACGCCCGCGCGCGACGTCTTCCGGGTCGAGAACATCTACACCGGCGGCTTTACCTACGGCGATCCCGCCAACTCTATCGAGAACCGGTTGCCGGAGACCACGATCACGGTCGATCCGCGCTCGACGAACACGACGCTCAAGATCACGACGAGCGGACACGGCTTCGGCGGAACCGACAACGCCGGTGAGTTCGCCGACAAGACTCACGTGGTCAAGGTCAACGGCCAGCAGCGGTACACGCAGCGGCTGTGGCGCGAGGACTGCGGTCAGAACCCCGTTTATCCCCAGGCCGGCACGTGGTACTACCAGCGCGCCGGATGGTGCCCGGGCGATATCGTCTACCCAGACTTCTTCGACCTGACGCCGTTCGTCACGCCGGGTCAGACCGCGACCGTCGACTACGACATGCAGCCGTACGTCAACGAGGACCTGTCGAAGCCGGCGTCGTACTTCATCCACACGCAGGTGCTCTACGCAAGCGGTCCGAGCTTCACGAACAACGTTGCGATCGAGGAGATCCGCCGGCCGTCGACCGACTTCCGGTTCCATCGCATGAACCCGATCTGCGCCGACGCGGCGCCGGTCATCGTGCTGCGCAACCGCGGCGGCGCGACGCTGACGCGCGCCGTGATCACCTACGGCGTCGACGGCGGTGCCCAGTCGCGCTACGACTGGACCGGGAGCCTCGCGTTCATGAAGACCGCCGAGGTCGAGCTCCCCGCCCTCGCTCTCGGCACGACCGCCGGCCGCTTTGTCGCGACGATCACCGAGCCCAACGGCGCGGCCGACGAGTATCCGCGCGACAACGCGATGACCGTCGCCTACGAGGTTCCCGAGCGCTCGAGCGGGCGGCTGTTCCTGTCGCTGACCACCGACGACTTCTTCGACGACCCCGCGACGACGAACGGCATCGCGTGGCAGGTCGTCAACACCGACGGCCAGGTCTTCGAGGCGCGCGACGGCTTCGACGATCGCACGATCTATCGGGACACGATAGAGCTGGCTCCGGGATGCTACCAGTTCGTCATCACCGACGACTACTTCGGCGACGGACTGATTCCGATTCGCGGGACGGCCGGTCGGTATTCGCTTCGCGACGATTCCGGGAAGCTGATCGCCAACGGCGCGTCGAACGGCGAGTACCTCGCGAGCTTCGGCGACCGCGAGGTGACGTCGTTCGTCGTGACGAGCTCGACGGGCGTCGCGACACCATCGCGCCGCTCGGCCCTCGAGGCGTTGACGATCTTCCCGAACCCCAGCAGCGGCCGCTTCACGATCGACCTCGCCGGCGCCGCGCGCGCCGGAGTGCTCTCGCTGACGGTGACGAGCCTCACCGGCGCGCGCATCCTCGAGACGACGATCGACGCGTCGGAGTCGACGCACGCGATCGATCTCTCGGCGCAGCCGGCGGGCACCTACCTCGTGCGCGTCGACGGCGACGGAGAGTCGTGGCTGCGCAAGGTCATCGTCGAGCAGCGCTGACGCTAGCGGTCGACCGACACATATCTCGGCACACAAAGGCCCCGTCATTCGACGGGGCCTTTGTGTGCCCGCGCCACCATCCCCGCCAGAGATTCTCCGCTTCCTCCTGACAGCCGTCATGGTTCAGGCAACGGTTCGGAGCGACCTTGTATCGGTGCGGAGCTCCGCCATGTGCGCGGCGACGGCTCCACTTTTTTTCGTCCGCGCGCAATCTGGATGGAATCGCGTCGCGAAGGCCTCGCATTGACAAACGCATCAGTCAATTGATGCGATCACATCATTCGACGCATCGCCGCGACGCCGTTCATTGCATCGTATTCAGAT
>DATLHO010000249.1:0-12909 GCA_035539855.1 Kapaibacterium sp. (SeqCode)
CGGAGAATGATCATCGGGTGGATCGCCATCGTCATGCTCGTACTCACCTTCAGCTACAGCGTGATCTCCGACAAGGGCGGACCCGTGACACCGCCGCGGCCGGCCGCGACTTCGCCGGGCGCCTGAGCGGCGCATTCATCAGCCGGCCGCCCCGTCCCGCCACTGCACTTCGTAGAGCTTCCGATACAGCTCCCCGTGCGCCAGCAGCTCGTCGTGCGTTCCCTGCTCGACGACCGTTCCGTTCTCGATCACGACGATGAGATCGGCATTGCGGATCGTTGAGAGCCGGTGCGCGATGACGATCGCCGTACGGTCGACGAGCAACCTGTTGATCGCCTCCTGCACGAGCATCTCGCTCTCGGTGTCGAGCGCGGACGTCGCCTCGTCGAACAGCAGGATCTGCGGATCGCGCGCGAGCGCCCTCGCGATCGCGAGGCGCTGTCGCTGGCCGCCGGACAGGAGCACGCCGCGGTCGCCGATCATCGTGTCGTAGCCGTGCGGCAGTCGGCTGATGAAGTCGTGAGCATTGGCCATGCGCGCGGCTTCCGCGACGCGTGTCTCGTCGAGGTCGACCCTCGTATAGGCGATGTTGTTGCGCACCGAGTCGTTGAAGAGAATCGACTCCTGCGTGACGATGCCGAAGAGCGAGCGGTAGCTCTCGAGCTCGAACTCGCGGATGTCGACGCCGTCGAGCGAGATGCCGCCGGTGGTCGGGTCGTACAGCCGGATGACCAGGTCCATCAGCGTCGACTTGCCTCCGCCGGAGGGACCGACGAGCGCGACGGTCTGACCCCGCTTGATCGTCAGCGTCAGATCGCGCAGAACGGGATGGCCCGGACGGTACTCGAAGCCCACGTTGAGAAGCTGCAGGTCATTGCGCATCGGCGGCGCGACGCGATGACCGCCAGTGATCTCCGGCTTCGACTCCAGGATCGCGAGCACCCGCTCTCCGGCGGCGAGTCCGCGCTGGATGTTCCCGGGGATCGTGAAGATCACCGTGATCGGCTGCATGATCGCGAAGAGAAGAAACAGGAAGGTGATCAGCTCGTCGGCGCGCATCGCCCCGTCGAGCACCTGGTAGCCACCGTAGAACAGGACGACCGCGAGCGCGGCGATCGCGAAGATCTCGCTGGTCGGCCCCATCAGGTTTGTCGTCGCCGAGTGCTTCATTGCCGAGCGGACGTAGCGCGCCGTGTCGGTGCGGAACCGATCGACCTCGTAGGTCTCCGCGGCGTACCCCTTGATGATCCGGATGTTCTGGAAGGTCTCCTGCAGGCGGCTGGTGATGTCCCCGAGCAGCGACTGCAGTCGCGCAGAGTAGCGCTTGATCGACTTCGTCAGCACGCGGATGACGATGATCGAGAGGATGCTCGTCGAGAATGCGATCGCCGTCAGCAGGGGAGAGAACGAGATCAGCAACAGAAGCATCAGGAGCACCTGCACCGGCTCGCGGATCAGCGTGCTGATCGTTGGTCCCACGAGGCTGTTCATCCCGGCGACGTCGTTGGTGACGATCGACATGAGCTCGCCGCTGCGCCGCGCGTTGAAAAAGCCCAGCGACTGCCCGATCGTGCGGCGGAAGATGTCGTCGCGCACGTCCTTCATCATGCTCTCCTCGATCCGCGTGCTCAGCAGCGCCCCGCCGTACTTCAGGATGTTCTTCGCGACGAAGATCCCGATGATCATCAGGCAGAGGTTGCGCAGCGACACGACGGGGTCGGCGTCGAGAATCGTCGACTGGATCGAGCCGATGAACCACTCCTTGACGCCGGAAAGGAAGCCAGGCTCGTCGACCGGCAACGGCGTGCTCGGCGTCGCGGTTCCCTCCTGCGGAAAGACCAGTCGCATGATCGGCCAGATGATGCCGATCGAGGCCGTGCTCAACGCGCTGATCAGCAGGCTGATGAGCATCGAGACCGCCAGCGGCACCGAGTACGGACGGACGTAGGGAAGAAGTCGACGGAAGACGTTCATGCGAATGGAGAGCAGTTCAAGCGGTGCCGCGCAATTCCGCGACGAGCGAGCGGACGGCCCGGGCGACATCGTCAACGGGAATCGCCGCGAGCGTCGCGCCGGCCAGCGTCCTCGACGGCACGCCCCATGGCGTCCACTGGCTGTCGGACTCCGATGTCGTGTTCAACAGGATCGTCGCTCGACGCAGGGCGGAGCCGACGTGCACCGTCGATGTCTGCGGTGTGACGATGATGTCGAACGCGGCCAGCGACGCGACGAAGGCCGCAAACGAGTCGGTCGGCGGGAGCGCTTCGATCGACGGCTCGGCCGCCACGATCGAATCGACCCGCGCGCGATGCGCGGCCGTGCCGACCACCGTCCACGAGAAGCCTTCGCCGGCCAACGCCCGAACGAGCGCCGGAATGTTCCGGTCGGGCCATGTGTGCACGTCGTCGCGCGCGGAGATGCTGACGACGATGCGGGGCGCGCGTCCGACAATCGATCGGGGTCCGGTTTCGGATACCGGGATACCCACGCACAGCTCGAGCATCTCCGGCTCACGGCGCGGCGCGTCGGCGAGCGGGGCGATACCGAAGGGAGCGAGCAGGAGTGCGGTTTGCGGGACAATATGCATCCGTCGATTTGGCCGGGGTACGGCAAAATCGTAGATGTCCGAAAGCGCCCCTTCGAAGCCGATGCGCACGCGCGCGCCGGAGAGCACCGCCAGCAGCGCGCCGCTGGAGGAGTCCTTGGCGAGCAGGTTGATCACGACGTCGTAGCGGCGCCGGTGCAGCTCGCTCCTGACCGCGAGCAGACCGCGTACACCCGATTCGACGACGACCGCGGTGTCGATCGCGGGAAGAAGGGGAGCGATCGTCCGGTTGCGATGCCCGAGCAGGATGTCGATGCGCGCGTGCGGCAGTCGATCGCGGAGGAGTTTGATGATGGCGGTGGAGACGATCGCGTCGCCGAAGCGGTCGTGGCGAAGCAGGAGGATGCGAGCCTCGGCGGCGAGCGCGAGCTCACCCCGTTGCCGCGTGCGGCGCGAGAGCCGGACGAGCGCGGTGATGAGCGTCCGGCGCAGGCCGAGCTCGATTCGCTTGAGAAGGGGATCGGGCATGCTTGAGGCGACCGGGCCGGGCGTGTGTCGAGCGAGGCGATCGCGCCGCTCTACCCGAGGTAGTACTTCAAGGGATTCGGCGTGATCCGGCACTCCTCCGCGATGGTCACGCGGGCGATCGCGCCGCTGTCGCGCAGGGCATACAGGCGCGGCACCATCCGATCGCGCAGCTCGACGGGCGTCATCGGGTTAATGAAGATGCTCGTGCCGCCCTCGAAGCCGGCCGGCACCGAGATGCGCCACTTGATCAGGACGTGCCAGGGCATTTTCGCGACCGAGTCGACGGGGGAGTAATACCACTCCTCGTTGCAGCTGATCTCCGGCCCCATCGCCGCATGGCAGGCATGGACCAGATCGCTGACGCCGCGGAGCTCCTCGGCGCTGTGCTCGTAGGGACGGGTGTGCATCGACTTCGAGAAGACCTCGATCGTCGGATGGCGATGACCGATGCCGACGAACGCGATCGCGTGGTCGTTCTCGGCGAAGACGAGGTTGTACATCGCCGCGAAGTTCGCGCCGTACTCGTTGAAGACGTTTGGGTCCTCCTTGAGCATCCGGACCTGGCGCGTGATCGACGCGCCCCACTCGTCGAGGCCGACGAGCTGCTTGTGGAGGTGGTCGAAGCTCGCGCCGGCGGGCTGCAACCAGTTCTGGAAGACCGAGACGTAGCGCACGTACCGGTTGCGGTCGAGGATGCGGCGCATCGCGTCGACCGTCGTCTGGAAGTAGAAGAAGTGCTCTTCGGTGTCGAGCAGGCCGCTGGAGACGAGCATCGGCGTCGACCGCTCGGTGCCCGGGACGAAGTGCTGCCGCGCGATGATCAGCTCGTGACAGCCGCCGAAGAACGGCTCGCTCAATCTCAGCACGTGCTCGTCGCTCGGCTCGCTCTCGCGTGCCGCGGCGGTCGTGAAGAGCATCTTGTAGGCGATGATCTCGCGCAGGTGCCGGATGCCGTCGGCGGAGCCAACGTAGTCGCTCATCCGCTCGAGCTCCGTGAGCGGCGGAGCATAGCCGTAGTTCTTGCGCCAGTATTCGAGCGAGACGATCTCGAAGAGATTCGGCACGCAGCGGAACTCGGCGATCGAGTCGTTGTAGCGGTCGGCTGGCAGGCCGACGAGCTCGCTCCAGTGACCGCCCGTGCGAACCCACCGAGACTTCTCCGGCGGCACCTCGAAGTACCGGCTCTCGCAGAACGAGCAGATGGCCTTCGCGTCGGCCTTCGCCAGCTCGGCGGGATCGGTCGCGGCCGCGGCGTTCTGGATCGGACGCGCGGCGCGCCCCGGCACGGCCCAGACCTCGTTCCCGGTGAAGGGATTGATCTGCTTGACCGTACCGTCCGGCATCACCTGGTAGAACGTGGAATACTGCATGCGCTCCCTGGACTACGAACCGAGCGTCAATCCCGCCTCGAGCAGTGACTCGACCTTTGCGACCGTGTCGGCCTCGGCGTAATAGCGCAGCAGCGGCTCGGTGCCCGAGGCCCGGATGAGCAGCCACCCGCCGTCGACGAAGAACTTGTACCCGTCGAGCGTGCTCGAGGAGACCACGTCGTGCTCGCCGAGCTTCGTCAGGCCCGCCTTCGCCGTGGCCAGGATGCGGTCCTTCTGTTCGACGGTCATCAGCTTGTCGACCCGGCGGTAGCGGTGCATGCCGAACTGCTCATCGAGCGAGCGCGAGAGCTCGCCGAGCGTCTTGCCGCGGCGCGCCATCATCTCGAGCACCAGCAGTCCGTTGAAGATGCCGTCGCGCTCGGGGATGTGCAGGCTCGTGCCGAGTCCGCCGGACTCCTCGCCACCGATGACGATGTTGTCGGTCGTCATGAGCTTCGCGATGTGCTTGAAGCCGACCGGCGTCTCGAACATGTGGATGCCGTTGTCCTGGCAGTACTGGTCGATCATCGTCGTCAACGAGATCGTCTTGGCGACCGATCCGCGAATCCGGCGGTCCTCGAACAGGTACTGCATCAGCAGGACGAACACGCGGTGCGAGTCGACGAAGTGACCGTCCTCGTCGACCATGCCGAGGCGGTCGGCGTCGCCGTCGGTCGCCAGGCCGACCGAGTAGCCGCCGCTCTTGACGCCGTCCATGAGCACGCCCAGGTACTCACCGAGCGGCTCAGGATGGTCGAGCTCGCCGAAGGAGGGATTGAACTCATTGTGGATCTGGTCGACGTTCGGCAGCAGGTGCTCCATCGTGTGGATGCCGCTGCCGTACATCGGATCGTACAGCACCCGGAAGCCCGCCGAGGCGATCGCGCCGAGATCGATCTTCGTCTTGACGTAGTCGAGGTACTCGCGCTTCGCGTCGAAGAGGATGATCTTCCCGGTGCGCACGAGCTCGTCGTAATCCGGCAGCGCGCCCGGACCCTCGCCGCTGCTGTTTTCCAGCGCGGTGACGCGGTCCTGCACCTTCTGCACGTCCTCCGGCGTCGCCGGTCCGCCGAAGCAGGCCTTGAGCTTGAAGCCGTTGTAGATCGCCGGGTTGTGGCTCGCGGTGATGATCACGCCGCCGGCGAGCGTGCGCTGCTTGGCGGCGAGCGAGACCTGGGGCGTGGACGAAATGCCGTCGCTCAACAGCACGGGCAGATCGTGCGCCGCGAAGACGCGGGCGACCATCCGGGCGAAGCGATCCGAAAGGAATCGTGCGTCGTAGCCGATGACGACGCCGTTCTTCGCGTTCGGCTCCTCCCGGAAGTACTCCGCCGCCGCGCGCGCGACGAGCGCGACGTTGGCGAAGGTGAAGTCGTCGGCGATCACGCCACGCCAGCCGTCGGTACCAAAGACAATAGCCATGTGCGGATGTTCTCGTTCGGTGAGCCGGCTCAGAGGATTCCGCGGCTGAACGCCGACTCTCCGGCGAACTCGGCGGTCGGTCCGAGCTCCTCCTCGATGCGCAGCAGCTGGTTGTACTTCGCGACGCGGTCGGTGCGGCTGGCCGATCCGGTCTTGATCTGCCCGGCGTTGGTGGCGACCGCCAGATCGGCGATCGTCACGTCCTCGGTCTCGCCCGAGCGATGCGAGATGATCGCCGTGTAGAGATTCTTCTGCGCCAGCTCGATGACCTCGAGGGTCTCCGAGACGGTGCCGATCTGGTTGAGCTTGATGAGGATCGAGTTGGCGGTCTCGTTCTCGATGCCGCGCCAGAGGTACTCGCTGTTGGTGACGAACAGATCGTCGCCGACGAGCTGGATGTCGTCACCGATCGCCTCGGTGAGCTTGCGCCAGCCGTCCCAGTCGTTCTCGGCCATGCCGTCCTCGATCGAGATGATCGGGTACTTCTCGGTCAGCGCCGCGTACCACTCGATCATCTGCTCGGCGCTGCGCAACGACTGGTCGGACTTGTAGAGCTTGTACTGTCCGTTCTCGAACATCTCGCTGGCGGCGACGTCGAGCGCGATCCACACATCCGAGCCGGGCGTCAGATTGACCGCCTCGATCGCGCGGATGATCATCTCGATCGCCTCCTCATTCGACGCGAGCGACGGCGCGAAGCCGCCTTCGTCGCCGACGGAGGTGGAGTGGCCGCTGTCGCGCAGGACCTTGCGCAGCGAGTGGAAGACCTCGGTGCCCATCTGCAGGGCCTCGGCGAACGTGTCGGCGCCGACCGGGACGATCATGAACTCCTGGAAGTCGACCGTGTTGTCGGCATGGCGTCCGCCGTTGATGATGTTCATCAGCGGCACCGGCAGCGTCCGCGCGTTGATGCCGCCGAGGTAGCGGTACAGCGGGAGCTGGTGGAACTTCGCGGCCGCCTTGGCGCAGGCGATCGACGTTCCGAGAATGGCGTTCGCGCCCAGCTTCGACTTGGTGTCGGTCCCGTCGAGCTCGATGAGCATCGCGTCGATCACCGACTGGTTGTTCGCCGGAAGCCCGACGAGCTCGTTGGCGATCGTCTCGTTGACGTTCTCGACGGCCTTCTCGACCGACTTGCCACCGTACTTCGTCGGATCGCCGTCGCGGAGCTCGACGGCCTCGTGCTCGCCGGTGGAGGCGCCCGAAGGCACTGCGGCGCGGCCGATGATGCCGCCGTCGAGGACGACTTCGACCTCGACCGTGGGGTTGCCGCGCGAATCGAGAATCTGGCGTGCGTGAATGTCCTGAATGATCATGGCTGCTACGGATGCTCCTGGTGTTGACCGCTCGAAGGCAGGCGGCAAAGAAAGCTAAACCCCGCCGGATATGCAATCTGAGCGGGCCTCACGGTGGGTTCCCTACGAACGCTTACGAAGCCGAATGACGGCAACGAGCCGAACGACTCCGCCAGGTGTGCCCCACACGGCGACTGATACTCGACGGCCGCAGCGGGGAGCTCCGCTGCGGCCGTCGCAATTTGATGGGCTTCGCCTGTTTCCGGCGATCACGCGTCGTGAGTCTCGCGGAGCTTGTAGGCTCTCGCGTGCCACGTATCCGCCGCCGGAAGCTGCCAGCGGCCCGCGCGGTATGCCCCGAGCGTCCCGACGGTGTTGTCGAAGACCGTCGTGGTCGCGCCGACTTCGCCCGACTCGACGAGCGACTTGAACGCCGCCCGCGTCACGCAGCGAACGCCGCCGTCCTCGAGGAAACACACGTCCGGTGCATCGAGGATGCCGACGCCCGTCCGCTCGGTCCAGGCCTTGAGGAACTGGTACGAGGCGTCGATCGAGCAGCCGGACGGTCCGACACGCGAGTCGTCGACGGCGATCACGAGGAAACGGTCGTACGGCATCTCGTACCCGACGATCAGCGGGGAGCCGTGCGCGGCCCACTGGTCGAGGAATGCCTCGAGACCCGAGCGAAGAAGCTCGAGCTCGCTCGACTGCAGCGGGCGGGCGGTGTTGTAGACGAACAGTCGCGAGCTGTCCGGAAGCTGGTTGAGGTCTACGCGTGGCATGGTCGGCTCGTCGAAATGTTTGTTGGTCACCTGGGTCGGACAAACCCCGGTCCGCAATGTCAGGAATTCAATCCTGGGATTGTGTTACATCCCGCGATCACACGGCCGCACCGGCCGCGCGCAGACCGCTGGCGGACGTGAGGCTGGCATGATCGTTTCGGATGTCACTGGTAGACGGATCAACGTTCGAAACGAGTGGAGGGATCGGCTCGATGAAATCGCCAGAGATGAAAGGACCGGAGGAGCGACCGCGACAGGAGCATCAGGCCGCCGAGGCCGATGTCGAGCGTCCGGTCGACGATCAGACCGTGCGCGAATCGCAGGAGACGACCGATGCCAACCTCGCGATGAACGAGGAGTTCATCGACGCGGGCAACGAGTCGCATCTCGAGGAGGACGCGGCCATCGATGATCAGCGCGGCGATGGCGGCGCGGTCGACGATGTCGAGCGCGCCATCAACAACGGTGTCACCGCCAGATCGGCGGGCTGATAAGCGAAGGGCCGGGGAATGATCCCCGGCCCTGTCGTTTCGTACGTATCCGAGTACTAGTCCCGCGCGTCCGGCACCGCGTGCTCGATCGCTTCCTCGTCGACGATCGGCCGAGCGGCGACCGCCTCGCGCGCCTCCGTCGCGATGCGCTCGAGGTCATTGAGGCCGATGAACTCGACGATGAGCTCCTCGAGCGTGCGCTTTCCCTTGTCGCCCTCGCCGTGCACGCGGACCGACGCAGTGCCGGTCGCCGACTCCTGCTCGCCGACGATGAGCATGTAGGGGATCTTCTGCAGCTCCGCCTCGCGGATCTTGTAGCCGATCTTCTCGTTGCGCTCGTCGAGCTCGACGCGGAAGCCCGCCTCCTTGAGACGATCGACGACCTGCCGTCCGTAGTCCAGCCAGTGCTCCGAAAGTGGGAGCACCGTCGCTTGCACCGGCGCGAGCCAGAACGGGAAGTTCCCCGCGAAGTGCTCGATGAGCACGCCGATGAACCGCTCGAGTGAGCCGAACGGAGCGCGGTGGATCATCACTGGACGGTGCTTCTGTCCGTCGGCGCCCGTGTACTCGAGGTCGAAGCGCTCCGGCAGGTTGTAGTCGAGCTGCACCGTGCCGAGCTGCCACTCGCGACCGATCGCGTCGCGCACCATGAAGTCGATCTTCGGACCGTAGAACGCGGCCTCGCCGATGCCGATCGTATAGTCGAGTCCGGCCGACTCGGCGACCTCCTGGATCGCGCGCTCGGCGCCCTCCCAGAGCTCGTCGCGACCGACGTACTTCGTGGCGTTGTCGGGATCGCGGAACGACAGGCGCGTCTTGAAGTCCGCGAAGCCGAGCACGGCCATGACGAACTTGATGAGGTCGAGCACGCTCGTGAGCTCGGCATGCACCTGGTCGGGCCTGACGAACAGGTGTGCGTCGTCGACGGTGAAGCCGCGGACGCGCGTCAGGCCGTTGAGCTGTCCCGACTTCTCATAGCGATAGACCGTGCCGAACTCCGCCAGACGATACGGCAGATCGCGGTAGCTGCGCGGGCGGCTGCCGAAGATCTTGCAGTGATGCGGGCAGTTCATCGGCTTGAGCAGGAACTCCTCGTCGTCCTCGAGCGTGATCGGCGTGAACTGGCTCTCGGCGTAGTACGGGTAGTGTCCGCTCGTCCGGTAGAGGTCGAGGTTGCCGATGTGCGGCGTGACCACCGGCAGGTAGCCGCGCTTCTTCTGCTCGGCGCGCAGGAAGTTCTCGAGCGTCTCGCGCAGCACCGTGCCCTTGGGCAGCCAGAGGGGGAGACCCTGTCCGACCTCGGGCGTGATTAGAAACAGATCGAGCTCGCGGCCGAGCTTGCGATGGTCGCGCTTCTTGGCCTCCTCGAGTCGGACGAGATGCTCGTCGAGCTGCGCCTTCTTCGGGAACGTGATGCCGTAGACGCGCTGAAGCTGCTTGCGCTTGACGTCGCCGCGCCAGTACGCGCTGGAGATCGACAGCAGCTTGATCGCTTTGATCGCGCCGGTCGACGGAACGTGCGTGCCGCGGCAGAGATCGGTGAAGTTTCCCTGTCGGTACAGCGTGATCTCGCGATCCTTGAAATCCTCGAGCAGCTCGAGCTTGTACTCGTCGCCCTTGTCGCGGAAGTACGCCACGGCGTCGTCCCACGAGATCGGGATGCGCTCGAAGCTGTTGTCCTGACGGGCGAGCTCGGTCATCTTCTTCTCGAGGACCTCGAGGTCCTCCGGCGTCAGCGTCCGGCCGCCGGCGATGTCCATGTCGTAGTAGAAGCCGTTCTCGATCGGGGGACCGATGCCGAACTTCGTACCGGGCCACAGCGATTCGACGGCCTCGGCCATCAGGTGGGCCGAGGAATGCCAGTAGATCGCCTTGCCCTCGTCCTCGTTGAACGTGACGATGCGGATGTGCGCGTCGGAGTCGATCGCGCGGCTCAGATCATAGGGCTCGTCGTTGACGAAGATGCCGAGCGCGTTACGCGCCAGGCCAGCGGAGATCGACTGAGCGACCTCGATCCCCGTGACGCCCTCGGGGAATTCCCGGACACTCCCGTCCGGCAGCGTGATTCTGATCATGGTTCTGAAAACGACAAACGGGACGGATGAGCGCACACCTGTAGACAATGCTCATCGCCCCGTCGGGGTTTCTCAGGTTGTCGGTAGCCAGTACAACAGGCGTGCGATTTGGATGCGCGAAAGATAGTCGCTCCGATCGCGACGCGCAACCACCCGTCGTCGCAACGGGTCGAGACTCGGAGAACCGAAACACCCGAAAGCAGAACCGGGACCGCGCAGTAGCGCGGTCCCGGTCCGTTCATCGAATCGCAATGCCTGACGTTCTTAGTCGAGGCCGCCCAGGCCGACCGGCACCGAGATCTCGGCGGTCGCCTCGGTCACGTTGCCCATCTCATCGGTGACCGCATAAGTGACGGTGTAGATACGACCGGTGCACGAACCACAACGCTCGGCGCGAACGCGGAACGCATAGTCCGAAGTACCCGCGGAGACGCCGTCGATGTCGTTGACGGTGTTGCCATCATCGACGCCGTTGTCGGGCTCGTTGCTCGTAACCGAGACGAGCACGGGATTCGACACGCCGCAGCCGCCCGAAGAGGTGACCGTGGCCGTGATGTCGACCATCTTGTGATTCGGCGGGGTCAGGAGCGTCTTGTTCAGGCTGATCGAGAGCTCGACCGGCGGGCACGTGTAGATCGCGAACTCACCGATGGCGAAGCCGAGCGCACCCGACTCGGCCGTGACGACGATCTCCTCGATGACGTCAGAACCGTCGGCGTAGAATCCGAAATACTGGGCGCCGGCAGCGCCCGTGACCTCGATCTCGCCCGACGACGTGCCGTCGCTGCTGATCGCCTCCATCGTCCAGGTCGCGAAGGAGTTCGGCTCTGCGTAGAACTGGAACGCACGCGTGCCGGCCGGAAGCGTGAGCGTGACCGACGTGCCATTCGTCGAGTAGACGTCACCGGTGTATCCGTGACTCCACGTTGCCCAACCGCTTCCGATCGAACGGTGATTCAGGTCGGGGCTGAAGCCGACGTCACCGGTCGGACCGGCGACGCTCGAAACATCGTCAAACAGGTCGCGCGTGTCGTCGTCGAACGCCGTCATCGTGTAGCCACCGAGCGTCGCGGGCGGTGCGGACGTTCCCGTCGAGCCGTCGAAATAGACGTTCGCCGACAGTGTCGTCGCGCTCAGCGCGAGCGCGGCCAGTGTGGTAAGGAGCTTCGTCATAGGTCCTGAATGAGAAAGGTATGAAGTGCCCATCCGGCTCGTGACGAGCCGGGGTTTTTGGAGGGAATTCCAATTGAAATTGTCGTCGCTCAGACGACACGGACAGAGGGGCGAATCCGACTCGACTCACGACGTGCGCCGTCATTCGCGTGCAGCGTCACGCGCATGCGGCGTGTCGGCACTCGAAGGCGAGGCTCAGTCGTCCGGATGCAGCATGCGGCTTGATCGACGACACTCGAAGTGCGGCACGATAGCGCACACGAACGCAACGCGAACGTCGTACTGTGGGGAGTCAGGGATTGCGGGTTGGGGGGGCTGGCGGGAAGGGCCGCCTGGGTTATCGTGCCCATTGGCGCGTGAAGCACCATCGATAACCGCTGCGAAAGTACGGTCGTGACATGTCGAATGCAAGCAGTGTTTTTGCTGGGGCCGCCGATTGGCTCGGTCTAGTGAAAAGCCGGCCGCGCACCGCGTGCGCCTCGATCGCGCATCTCGAATTCGACCGCGACAAACGCTACCTTCGCGCGCGACGAGCAACGCAACTCGCGGGCACGACGGTGCCCGTATCGAATTCGCAGCACGACCTCTATGTTCGACAGATTTCGCGCGAGCGCGATGAGCGTACTCGCTTTCGTTTGCGGGTCATCGTTCGCCGCGGGGCAGTGCGACGATCTGTCGCTCATCGCGCGGGTCGCGCGCGCCGACGCGATCTTCGTTGGTCGCGTGATTGCGAGTCACGAGCGCGAAATCGGATTGCGCGTCGTACGCACATATCCCACACTTGTCCTTCGCGACTGGAAGGGCGCGACGCCGGATACCGTCGAGCTCGTCGAGTCGCCGATCGACGATCCGCTCGTGCCGCTGCGCGCCGGCGCGACACTTCTCGTCTTCGGCGTCGACGGTGCCGATGGCCTCGTCCGCGCGTCGCACTGTCTGGGCAGCCGGACTTTCGACGCCGACGATCCCGAGCTCGCGGCGCTCGACTACGTCGCTGCCAGCGGTGTGACGATCTTCGCATGCGAGGGCGGCGGCGTCGTCATCGCTGACGAGGCGTATCCGAGCTTCGGTGTGTCGATCGAGCACGGAGTCGTGGGCCCGCTTCTGCTCCGCGTGCGCATCACCCAGGGTCCGTACCGCATCGAGTCGATCTCCCCATCGACCGACGGTGACGTTACGGGTCATGCCGTTGCGCTTGCGCTCGGTCTGCGCGCGCGCGTGCCCGCCCGCT